>CALPNL020000020.1 GCA_943324925.2 Chitinophaga pinensis
CGTTTCTAATGCCTGAATTTGCCGAAACTCCACCACCAATAGCGATTCTATTGATTCCAGTTTGACTGACCGCCAATTTCATTTTGTCCATTAATATCTCGATGATGCTGTGTTGAATAGAAGCACAGATATCATTTAAATTCTCTTCAATAAAATTAGAGTTTTCTGCTACATTTTTTTGAATGAAATACAATATGGCAGTTTTTAAACCTGAAAAGCTAAAATCCAATCCAGGAACTTTCGGTTTGGTAAATGCAAATGCATTTGGATTTCCTAATTGGGCATATTTATCTACTAAGGGGCCGCCAGGATAAGGCAAGCCTAAAATTTTAGCACTTTTATCAAAGGCTTCTCCCACTGCATCGTCGGTAGTTTCTCCAATAATCTCCATATCGAAATAATCGTTGACTTTTACTATTTGTGTGTGTCCTCCAGAAATGGTTAAAGCTAAAAATGGAAATGTCGGTTTTTGATACCCTTCCTCATCAATAAAATGAGCTAAAATATGCGCTTGCATGTGATTCACAGCGATTAACGGGATAGCTAACGCCAATGATAATGATTTAGCAAAAGAACCACCAACCAATAAAGAACCCATTAATCCGGGTCCTTGCGTAAAAGCTATTGCTGTTAACTGTTCTTTTTGTATATTCGCTTTGCGAAGTGCGGCATCAATTACAGGTACAATGTTTTGTTGGTGTGCTCTTGAAGCTAATTCAGGAACTACGCCACCGTACTGATTGTGAATAAGTTGATTGGCTACAATATTAGATAAAACTTTATCGTTTTGTAAAATAGCTGCAGCAGTATCATCACACGAGCTTTCAATTGCGAGTATATAAACTGGCTTATTGGACATAAAAAAGAATGAGTTGTATTAAAAATAGCGATCCAAATTGATTCATTTTTGGATTTGTCAAAATTAAAGAATTTTTATTTAAGGACTAAAGATTCTAGAGTTTAAATAATAATAGTATAAATTAAAAGTAATAAGTATCAAAAAATATAAAAAAATAGTATTCCGCATCCTACTTGGAATTGTCCTACTATTATTGGTACTTGGAATTACCTTATCGTTGCCTGTTGTTCAAACTAAAATTGGAGAATATGTAACCGATATGCTCCGAAAAGACTACAAAGCAGATATTAATGTAGAACAAGTTTCCATTTCTATTTTTGGAGGTGTAAAATTAAAGAGTGTCTTAATTCGAGATCACCATAAATTAACGATGATTTCTGCGAAAAGTATCAAAACCAATGTACTAAGTTTTGAAAAACTGTATAATGGCGATTTGTTATTTGGCGAAATTCGAATTGACAGTTTGCTTTTTAATTTAAAAACCTACAAAGGAGAAAAAGAGACCAATATTGGAATATTTTCAACTCTTTTTGATTCGGGAAAGCCTTCAACCAAGCCTTTTTTATTAAAATCTAAAAATGTTTACCTCACGAATAGTTCCTTTCTTTTATCGGATGAAAATAGTACTTCTCCAAAGCAATTGGATTTCAAAAAACTAAATATTGAAACCAGCAACCTCAAAATATATGGTCCAGAAGTAACTACCAATATTTTGAAAATGTCCTTTTTAGATCATCACGGAATTGCTGTAACGGATTTAAAAACCAACTTCGCCTATACTTTAAAATATATAAAAACAGAAAAACTTAGCTTCACAACTAAAAATTCTTTTTTTAATGGAAATGCAATTTTGAATTACAATGGAAATGATTTTGCGGACTTTAATAACAAAGTGGAGTTTAATGTAAAAGTGGATTCAGCTTCAATTGCTTCTAATGATATCCGTTATTTTTATAAGGAATTAGGGATAAACCAGCTCTTCAAAATTAAATCTAATATTAAAGGAACTCTTAATGATTTGTATTTTTCTAAGTTAAATTTAGTAGATAACAATAGCACCATAATTAATGGGAGTATTAATTTTAAAAACCTACTTGGTTCTGAAGAACAGTCTTTTTACATGAGAGGAAATTTCAATAAATTGACCTCAAATTATAAAGATTTGGTAAAAATATTACCCACTATTTTAGGAAAAAGTTTACCAAGTACTTTGGATAAATTAGGGCAATTTGACATTAGAGGTAAGACTGAAATAACTACTTCGGCTATTGCAGCTGATTTTTACATGACAACATCTTTAGGAAATTTACAATCGAATTTGAAGATGACCCGTATTGATAACATCGACAACGCCTCATACAAAGGGAATTTAATATTAGAGCACTTTAAAATAGGGAAATTTCTTGGTAAAAGAGATTTAGATTTTGTAACTCTTAATGTTGATATTGATGGAAAAGGATTTAAGCTTAAAAATTTAAACACTTCATTGTCCGGCGATATTTACAAAATGAATTACAAAGGCTACAATTACTCAAATATAGTGGTGAATGGGAATTTCAAGAGTCCAATTTTTAAAGGTAAATTAAACGTAAACGACCCTAACTTATTCATGGATTTTGATGGATTAGTAGATCTAGAAAAGAAAGAAATCAATTATAATTTCAATGCCAATATCGATTTTGCCAATTTGAAAAAATTGAATTTGGTTCAAAAAGATAGTATTTCCGTTTTTAAAGGAGTTATTGACATGAGGATTTCAGGAACAAATTTAGACAATATTAAAGGGGCTGTAAACATTAAAAACACATCTTATCAAAATGAGAAAGACACTTATTATTTTGATGATTTTGATTTGTCTTCAAGTTTTGATGAAAACAATGTCCGAACTATTGCTATCAATTCACCTGATATTGTTCAGGGTAAAATTGTAGGAAATTTTCAAATTGACCAATTGCAAAGAATGGTCGAAAATTCATTGGGAAGTCTTTACGCAAATTACCATCCCAATAAAATCAAGAAAGGCCAGTATTTAAAATTTGATTTTGCTATTTACAACAAGATTATTGAGGTTTTTTTACCCGGAATTTCTTTGGCTCCCAATACTTTAATACAAGGGGCGATCAATTCTGATAGAAATGATTTTAAATTTAATTTCAATTCTCCTAAGATTACCGCTTTTGATAATAGTTTGCATAAGATTGCAATTAGAGTAGATAATAAAAATCCGCTATACAACGCCTATGTTTCCATGGATAGTGTGCAAACTAAAAACTATAAAATTTCAGATTTCAGTTTGATAAATGTGATTCAAAACGATACTCTCTTCGTAAGATCGGAATTTAAAGGGGGCAATAAAGCCGAAGATTTTTTTAAAATGAATGTATTCCACACCATCGATAAACAAAATAACAATGTGGTTGGGATTCAAAAATCGGATATTAAATTCAAAGACGTATTATGGTATTTGAACGAAAATAGTGATTCTAAGAACAAAATAGTATTTGATAAAAAATTGTCAAACTTTTCTTTTGACGATATTGCCTTGACACATGACAATCAAAAAGTGGAATTTAAAGGGTTCATTGATGAAAAAGAGGTCAAAGATCTTAATTTGAATTTCACCAATATTGACATTAATAAGTTAACCCCCGAAATCTCAGATTTTACCTTCAAGGGAATTTTGAATGGAAATGTCAATTTGAAACAAAATAAAAATATCTATCAACCAACTGCTTCACTATTTATTGACAGCCTAAGTGTTAATTCGGCACTTTTAGGGAAATTAAATCTTGATATTGCTGGCGATAATGATTTGAAAAAATTCAAAGTAAACTCTTCAATTGTAAATGAAAACGTAGAATCATTCAATGCAAATGGAGATTTTATTATTGAAAATAACGAGACTAAAACTAATTTAGACCTTCGCTTCAATAAATTTAATTTAGGAGTTTTAGGATTAATAGGTGGAGATATTGTCACTAATATAAAAGGATTTGCCTCTGGAAGTACAAATATTGAAGGGATAATTAGCGATCCAAAAGTGAATGGAAGGATGTATATTGAAAATTCAGGCATCTCTATACCCTATTTAAATGTCAATTACGAATTTGAAAATAATACAATTGTAGACATAACCGAGAGTTCATTTATCATTAGAAATGCAAGTATAAGTGATACTAAATTTAAATCTAAAGGAATTTTAGAAGGTAGGGTTAAGCACAATAAATTCTCCGATTGGGTCTTAGATTTAAAAGTAAAATCGGATAGATTCCTTGCATTAGATACCAAAGACCGAGAAGATGCTGCTTATTTCGGAACTGCATTTATAGATGGAGTAGCTTCAATATCGGGTCCTTCGGATGGATTGGTTATTAATATTGACGCAAAATCTGAAAAGGGTACTGCTATTAAAATTCCTATAAACGATGTTAACGCTTCGGGAACCAATGATTATATTCATTTTCTTACCTCTAAAGAAAAAAATAATATAGAAAAAGGAGTTTCTAATAACTCTAGAAATTACAATGGTTTAGAATTGAAATTTAATTTGGACATCAATCAGAAAGCGGAGATTGAGGTGATTTTGAATAGAAATTCTGGCCATGGTATGAAAGGACGTGGGAATGGAAATTTATTATTAGAAATAAACACTTTAGGTAAATTCATTATGACAGGAGATTTCCAGGTCTATGAAGGTACTTATAATTTCAAATATGGCGGTATCATAGATAAGAAGTTCAAAGTGAAAAAATTTGGGTCAATTGTTTGGGAAGGAGATCCGCTTAAAGCCAATATTAATTTGGAAGCGGTTTATGAAACTACTGCAAATCCCGCAGTTTTATTAGACAATCCATCAATCAATAAAAAAGTCCCTGTAGATGTTGTGATTGGTATTAAAGGAAATCTAAGCAATGTAGAACCTGATTTTTCAATTAATTTCCCAACGGTAAGTTCGGTTTTAAAATCCGAAATTCAATATAAATTAGACGATAAAGATACCCGCCAAAAACAAGCTTTGTATTTACTTTCCTCAGGTGGTTTTTTAAGTCAATTGGGAATAAGTCAAACTGATTTAACAGGGAATATATTTGAAAAATTCAGTGGAATTTTTAATGATATTTTTCAAGATGAAGAAGGGAAGTTTAACTTAGGTATCGATTACGTTTTGGCCGATAGACGCCCTGGTTCGGAAACCGATGGTAGATTTGGAGTAACGGTTTCATCGAAAATAAACGATAGAATTACTTTTAATGGGAAATTGGGAGTGCCAATTGGTGGAATAAATCAGTCGGCAGTTGTTGGAGATGTTGAAGTTCAATATCGTGTTAACGATGATGGCACACTAAATTTAAGAGTATTTAATAAAGAAAACGATATTACTTTTATTGGTCAAAACATTGGTTATACTCAAGGGCTGGGTATTTCTTATGAGATAGATTTTAATACTTTTAAAGAATTAGTAAATAAAGTATTTAAGAAAAAGATATTAGCTCCTAAAGTCAATAATTCTGCTGATCAATCGGATTCTGATATTCCGAATGATGGAATAAATTTTAAGTCTAAAAAGAGTAAATCCAAAAAGAATTTGAAAGCCAATTCTGAAGCAATATTGAATAATGAAATAGATTAATTTATTTTGATTAATATTCAAATTAGGGTCGTTTTCAAAAACTTATCAACGAAAACGTTTGAATTTGAGTAAATTAGGAATTTAATAATAAATCCACTTTTTTTAAACCCAATTTATAGTAAGTTTACATTTTAAAACATAAAAAATGAGTAATACAATAAAAAAAATAGGTGTTTTGACTTCGGGAGGAGATTCTCCTGGAATGAATGCTGCTATTCGTTCTGTTGTTAGAACTTGTGCTTATCACAACATTGATTGTATTGGTATCTATCGAGGTTATCAAGGAATGATAGAAGGTGATTTTAAAGAGTTGGGTCCTCGAAGTGTCAATAATATTATTAATAAAGGAGGAACTATACTAAAATCGGCTCGTTCTAAAGATTTTATGACTCCAGAAGGAAGAAATAAAGCCTACATCAATTTGGTTAAAGCTGGAATTGATTCACTAGTAATTATTGGTGGTGATGGAAGTTTTACTGGGGCGGAAGTTTTTAATAGCGAATATGGTTTTCCAGTGATGGGAATTCCTGGGACTATAGATAATGATATTTTTGGCACTAGTCATACCTTAGGTTATGACACCGCTTTAAATACTGTAATTGAAGTAATCGACAAAATTAGAGATACTGCAAGTTCCCATAATCGTTTATTTTTTGTTGAAGTAATGGGCCGTGATGCGGGTCATATTGCATTAAATGCTGGGATTGGCGCTGGAGCTGAAGAGATTTTAATTCCTGAAGAAAATTTAGGATTAGAACGTTTATTAGATTCTTTACAAAAAAGTAAATCATCAGGAAAATCATCTAGTATTGTAGTTATTGCTGAAGGGGATAAAATAGGTAAAAGCGTTTTTGAATTAAAAGATTATGTAGAAGCCAATATGCCGGAATACGATGTGCGTGTATCAGTATTAGGACACATGCAAAGAGGTGGTTCACCCTCTTGTTTTGATCGCGTTTTAGCCAGTAGGTTAGGAGTGAAAGCAGTTGAATCATTGATTGAAGGAAAATCAAATTTCATGGTAGGTATTTTAGGGGATAAAATTACTTTAACACCATTAGAACAAGCTATTAAGGGTCATACAGAAATTGATAAAGAATTATTGAGAGTATCTGACATCATGTCAACGTAATAAATTAAAATAAATAATAATCGGCAATGGTATCAACCAATTGTCAAAAGTTAAAAAAAATGTCAAAAGTAAAATTAGGAATTAACGGTTTTGGAAGAATCGGAAGAATTGTATTTAGAGAATCATACAATAGAGACAATGTTGAAGTAGTAGCAATCAATGATTTATTAGATGTAGATCACTTGGCTTATTTATTAAAATACGATTCTGTTCACGGACGTTTCGCTGGAAAAGTGGAGGTAGTTGATGGGAAATTATTCGTTAACGATAAACACATTAGAATAACTGCTGAAAGAGAACCTGCAAATTTAAAATGGGATGAAGTTGGAGTAGATGTAGTGGCTGAATGCACCGGTTTTTTCACCACTTTAGAAACCGCTCAAGGACATATTAAAGGGGGTGCAAAAAAAGTTATTATTTCTGCCCCTTCGGCTGATGCGCCAATGTTTGTAATGGGAGTAAATCACGATAAAGCAAAAGCGTCTGATACCGTAGTTTCAAATGCATCTTGTACAACCAATTGTTTAGCTCCTTTAGCTAAAGTTATCCATGATAATTTCGGAATTTTAGAAGGTTTAATGACAACTGTTCACGCAACCACTTCTACGCAAATGACTTGCGATGGTCCTTCAAGAAAAGATTGGAGAGGTGGTCGTGCTGCTTCTTGTAATATTATACCATCATCAACTGGTGCTGCAAAAGCTGTTGGTATGGTAATTCCTGATTTAAATGGAAAACTAACTGGAATGTCAATGCGTGTTCCTACAACAGATGTTTCTGTTGTAGACTTAACGGTGAAATTGGCTAAAGAAACTTCATATGATGAAATTATGGCAGTATTGAAAAATGCTTCTGAAACTTCTATGAAAGGAATCTTAGGATATACCGAAGATGCTGTAGTTTCCCAAGATTTTGTTTCTGATCCTAGAACTTCAATTGTAGATGCTAAAGCTGGAATTGGATTGAATTCAACTTTTTTCAAAATCATTTCTTGGTACGATAATGAATATGGATATTCAAGCAAATTGATTGATTTATCGGTTCACATTTCTAGCTTAAAATAATAGATTTTACTTTAATCCCCATTTGTTTGGGGATTTTTGTATTTAATAAATTAATGGTTAAAACCAATTTATATGAAATTATTAGTTGATAGTGGCTCAACAAAAGCCGATTGGATTTCAATTGACGAAACCGGTAAAATATTGTTTACTACCCAAACATTAGGATTAAATCCTGAAGTTCTTAACAAAGAGGAAATTATTTCTCGAGTTAACGATCGATTTGATATTTCCTTAAATAAAGAAAATGTGACTCATTTATTTTTTTATGGAGCAGGTTGTGGAACTGATAGAATGAAGAATTTTTTGACTGAGGTATTTAAAGAATACTTTCCAAATGCGGTAGTGGTAGTTCATGAAGATACTTATGCGGCGGTTTATGCAACCACTCCTAAAAACGAAAAAGCAATTGTTTGTATCTTAGGAACTGGTTCTAATTGTAGTTATTTTGATGGTAAAATCTTACATCAAAAAGTGCAATCCTTAGGTTATATTGCTATGGATGATTGTAGCGGAAATCAATTCGGAAGACAGTTGATTCGAGATTATTATTTTAGTAAAATGCCAGCAAAATTGGCAACTGAATTTGCTAAAACTTACGATTTAGATCCAGATATTATTAAGCACCAATTATACAAAGAGCCGAATCCAAATGCCTATATGGCCACCTTCGCGAAATTCTTAATTCTTCATAAAGACGAAGAGTATTGTCAGAAATTAGTTAGAAAAGACATGCAAGTATTTGTCGATAATTATATTACTCAGTATGAAAATTGTAAGGAAGTTCCAGTTCATTTTATTGGTTCTATTGCTTTTTATTTGAAAGAGGAATTAAAAGAAGTATTAGAAAGCAACGGATTAAAAATTGGCAACGTATTGAGAAGACCTATTGATGGTTTAATCGAGTTTCATGTTTTAAACTAATTGCATTTATAATAAAAAAAAATCGAATTTGAGTCTTTTCAAATTCGATTTTTTATTTAGTGTTATTTCAAATTATTTTATTGCAATCATAGAAATTTCAACGTTTACATTTTTAGGTAATTTCGCTACTTGAACCGTTTCTCTTGCTGGAGCAGATTCTTCATCAAAGTAGCTTGCATATATAGAATTAATTCTTGTGAAATCATTCATATCAGAAATAAAAATGGTGCTTTTTACCACATTGGAAAAATCCATATCTGCTGCTTTCAAAACTGCTTTCATATTATTCATTACTTGAGCGGTTTCCAATTCAATAGTTTCCATCACTAATTCCATTGTGGCTGGATCTAATGCAATTTGGCCTGAGGTATACAATGTATTTCCAACAAATACTGCTTGGCTGTATGGACCAATAGGTGCAGGCGCATTATCTGTATAGATTATTTTTTTCATAGTTATCTTAATTGTCTATCTGGAACGGTTCTTTTTTCCCATTTAATATCGCTAAGTACACTTGATTTAATTCCAATAAAGAATCCCCAAAAGGTATTGTCTCCAAAAGGTAACCAGTTGAAATCCATTCTCCAGCTCAATAAATCTCTTTCAAAACGAAGCTGAGTGTAAGTAACTCCTTTTTGGACAAAATCATATCCCGATGAGGCTCCTATTTTCCATTTTGGAGTTAAGTCAATATTTGTCGAGAAGCTTAAAGTGTTACCAATAATTTCATTTTCTCTATTGTTATTGCTATAGGTTAAAGAATAGGCCATCGTTAAATCCCATGGAATTTTTGATTTAAAAAATTCAGTAACTTTATCTTCGCTATTCTCCTTTTGATTGAACTGACTTTCTCTTCTGTCGCTGAAATCAGTGTTGGTTCCATATAAGTCATCAGAGCGCCCACCGTTTCTTTCCCCTTGTTTGTTTTTAGTATCCTCACCATCCGTACTCGCTAAAGAAAAATTAATGGTCATGTTTGAACTTGTCATTCTAAACAAACTTCCTCCATTATTAGAATTAAAAGTGTTAATTCTTCTCCCAGAATTATCAATTGCATAGGGATCTAAAGTGGTAGCGAAGTTAATATTCATTTTGTCTTTAAATAAGGTAGTCCCACCGCTGATTCTTAATGGTGACCATCGTAACGAATCCGAAGTTGCATTGTAATCGGTATGTAAATTTAAATTATTTAATAACATTATTTTCTTAGGTTCTGTTTTTGTAGCATCTTGATCTCTAACTTTCGCTTCAAAAGTGTTGCTTAAATCAAAACTTACAATGTTTGACTTTCCAATTCCTGGTGCGCCGTAGATTCCTTTTTCAAAACGTGTGTACTCCTTCATAATAGTTCCACTTCCATCAGAAGCATAGGTATCATAATATTTATCAAAACTTGGAGCATAACTAAAGGCCACTGTTGGTCTCATGACATGTCTAATCGATTGTATTCGTTTTTTAGAACCAAAATTAAAAGTACCATAAATAGTAGTTCCAATACTTGAACTAAAATTATAAGTTCTAAAGGCATCGAATCCATTAACTGTTGTTTCAACAACCTTGTTTTGTTGGCTATCAAAGCTTCTATTTATAGTTTTTAAATACCACACCTCATTATAATTTAAGGAGGCCGACGCACTAAAGTGCTTGAAAATTTTAAAATTGGTACTTAACGGTATTGCATGTTGAATACCTGAATTAGCATCTCTAAACATTTGAGGTTTAAAAAATAAGGAGTCTTTTGTTTCAATTCTATTATCTCCTCTTAAGGTATATTGAAAGTTGATGTTTTTAAAGATTCCTCTTTTTTCACCTTCTTTAGGTGCAAATGGAAAAATACGATCTACATTAACTTGAAGTGAAGGTAATGTCATATTTATCATTTGCGTTTGTGTATTTTGAGAGTGGGTGGCCGTCAAAGACATATTTACTTGAGGAATACTATTAAAAGTTTTTGAATAGGATATAGATGAACTTAAAGTATTGTTAAGGCGTGAATTATTATTTACCTGATTGATGGATTGTTGGAAATAAGTACTACTACCCATATTTACAGATGCAGAAAATCGGGAATTTGGATTTGATTTTTGATCTTTATTATGCGACCATTGAATATTATAAATATTACTTTTCGAATAATCAGGGTAACCACGTTCACTAGTAATCAAATTTTCAAAACGAATATTAATATTACCATTGTATCTATATCGTTTGGCATAACTCGTTTCAGCCCTTAAAGCATAACTCCCATTAGTATAATAATCTCCTAATATAGCCAAGTCATAATTATCGCTTAAAGCAAAATAATAACCGCCGTTTTGAAGAGCATAACCTCTTTGCCTAGTATCATTAAAAGTAGGCATGATGATTCCAGATTGACTTGTTTCGGTCATTGGAAAAAAGGCAAAAGGCATTATCAGTGGAGTAGGTACATTCGCAATAACCATATGGGTTAAACCAATAACGACTTTTTTTCCTGGAACAAATTTGACTTTGCTTGTTTGAAAATAAAATTCAGGATTTTCAATGTCTTCCGAAGTTGTAAAGCGAGCTTTCTTCATGAAATAGACAGAATCGTTTTCTCTTTTTGTAATTTCTGCTTTTATTTTAAATTCATTTTGTTCGGTTCTTGAGTTCCAAACGAGTGCTTTTTTAGTTTTGAAATTAAATCGAATGGAATCCGGCTCAATGACATTCGAACCTTGTTTAAAAACAGGAAGCTGTGTGTATTTTCCGGTCGAGTCTTTTATACGGCCGGCGTAAATTTCATTTTTTTCATAATCCAAGACTATAATTCCAGATTTCAGCTCTATATCTTGATAATACAGTTCAGCTTTATCATATAAAGTCATTTGCTTCTTCTTCTGATTTATCTTTTCATAACCAACAGCCGTTCTTTTTATTTTAGATTCTAAAAGTGGTTTTTTTTGTTTTATTGTATCTTTTTTGATGGAATCGGAACTAATTGCAATCACTGTTTCGTTACTCTTTGAAATTTCAGTGGTTTGTTTTGCTTTAATTTCAATAGGTTTTTTAGCTAAATCTTGGGAGTAAGATTTGTTTGATCCTATTGTTAGGAAAAATGCTAATAAAACGATATTAAATAAGTTTGTATACAAAGGTTTAAATGCTATTTTTGTAAAATCAAGGTTTAGTTTTTCAATTTTCAAAACTACACATAAATTTTGGTCAAAAATAATCAAATATTAGATTTATAATCCAAAGGATATAATAAAATTAACTTAATAAGTTTATGAATATAAAGAATAAAATAAAAGTCTTATCAATTATAGTAATCCTAGCATTTTCATTATCGGGTTATTCTCAAAGTAAAAAATTTAAAGTTACTTTAGATGCAGGTCATGGTGATCACGATTTTGGTGCAGTATATAATGGTCATATTGAAAAGAATATTGCACTTGCAATTGTTTTAAAGGTAGGTAAGATATTAGAAGACCAACCCAATTTTGAAGTGAATTATACCCGAGAAACGGACGTGTTTATTGGATTGGTTGAACGTGCTAACATAGCAAATAGAGTCGATTCGAATATTTTCGTTTCAATTCATTGCAATGCCAATAAAAATACTGCTGCTGATGGAACCGAGACTTATGTGATGGGTATGACTAAAAACGCATCCAGTTTAGCTGTTGCAAAAAATGAAAATGAAGTGGTTACTTTAGAAAAAGATTATAAGCAAAAATACAATGGATACGATCCTAGTTCTCCAGAAACCTTAATAGGCTTGACATTAATGCAAGAAGATTTTCTTAACAATAGCATTGCTTTAGCAGCTAAAGTGGAAGATGAATTTTCTGGAATTGGGAAGAAAATTAGAGGAGGAGGAGTTAAACAAGCACCGTATATGGTTCTTCATAAAGCCTATATGCCAAGAGTATTGATAGAAACTGGTTTTGTTTCTAATCCTGTTGAAGGTGCTATTCTAGATTCTGAGGAAGGTCAAACTGCTATTGCAAATGCTGTTGCGCAAGCGATAATTAGTTATAAAAAAGAGTATTTCGGAAACGGCGATGGCTATTCTGAAGACAATCGTCCTTCAAAAAAAATAATGGATAAATCCTCAACGGATTCAACAGTCCCAGCAAAAAAGGAAACAACAAAAGTGGAGGAAGTTGTTAAAAAAGAGGCAAAAAAAGATCCAAAAAAAGAAATGAGCAATGAATCCGGTTTCGTTTTTAAAGTTCAAATTGCGGCGAGTAGTAAAAAAATGGATTTAGATCCTAGTAACTTTAAAGGGTTAAAAAATATAGAAATAGAAGATACCGGTTCCATTAATAAATATTTCTACGGAGCAACCTCTGATTACGAAGAAGCAAAGAAATTCTTGACTGAAGCGAAATCAAAAGGGTACAATTCAGCTTTTATAATTGCGCTAAAAAATGGAAAGTCAATTCCCTTAAAAGATGCAGTTAAATAATTCTGTTTAACCAAAGTTTTATTTTAAATTTGTACAAAATATCTGAAATTGAAAATCACTAAAGAAATTAAAGCCGGAATATTAGTTATTGCTTCCATATCCTTGTTTATTTGGGGTTATAGTTATTTAAAAGGCAAAGACATCTTAAACAATTACAAAACTTTTTTTGTAGTATATCAAAATGTAGAAGGATTAGCAGCGACCGCTCCAATTACTATTAACGGACTTGTTGTAGGTCAAGTAGCAGGAATAAAACTTCAACCTAATGGTGAAATTTTAGTCCAACTCCAAATTAAGAATGATTTTCTATTTTCAAAATCCAGTGTTGTTGCCATTTATGAACCTGGACTTATTGCTGGTAAACAGCTCCAAATTATCCCAAATTTTAAAGATCAAACAGTAGCTGTAAGTGGAGATACTTTAACCAGTTCTGTGAAAAAAGGGCTGACGGATTTAGTAAGTGATAAATTAGCGCCGTTACAACAAAAAATAGAGAAGATGGTGGTAAATGCTGATTTGCTTCTGACCAATTTAAATGAAGTATTAGATGCAAAATCTAAAGAGAATTTGAAAAATAGTATTTCTAATTTGAGCAAAACCATCGAGGGATTTAATTCTGTTGTCGATAATGCCAATTCTATATTGTCAGATAATAAGGGGAATATCGATAAAACACTTTCCAACTTAAATAAAGTCTCTTCTGATTTTTCTAAAATTTCTGATTCCTTATCTAAAGCTAACCTTACAAAAGTGGTTAACAATTTGGAAAAAACACTTTCTAACGTTGATAAAATTATGAATGATGTTCAGTCAGGGAAAGGTTCATTGGGTAAAATAGTCAAAGACGATGCACTGTATAACAATTTAGAAAAAACTTCAAAAGAATTAGAATTGTTGTTACAAGATTTAAGGATAAATCCTACCAGATATATTAATGTTTCTATATTTGGTAAGAAAAACAAACCTTATAAAAACCCAACCGACTCGATTAAAAACGTTAAAAACTAAATCTTTATGGGATTAGTAAATTTGTTATTTGCAATTATTTTAATTTTAGGCTTTGGATTTTTTACTATTAATATTAGAAAAATAATCAGAAACATAAAATTAGGGCAAGAGGTAAATCGTTCTGATAATCCTTCTTTTAGATGGAAAAACATGGCAATGATTGCTCTTGGACAATCTAAAATGGTTAAAAGACCAATTGCTGGATTTCTTCACATTGTAGTTTATGTTGGTTTTATCATTATTAACATAGAATTACTTGAAATTATAATTGACGGTCTTTTTGGAACCCACAGAATCTTTTCAGGTTTAGGATCTTTGTATAATTTTCTAATTGGCTCTTTCGAAATCTTAGCAATTTTGGTGTTGGTTGCTGTTGTTATTTTCTTCGTTAGAAGAAATGTAATTAAACTCAATCGATTTATTCATTACGACTTAAAAGGTTGGCCTAAAAGTGATGCCAATTATATTTTGTATTTTGAGATTGTATTAATGTCTCTTTTTTTACTTATGAATGCCGCCGATTTACATTTGCAAAATGTTTCGGGTGGTTTTGATCATTATAGTAAATCAGGTTCCTTTCCTATATCACAATTCCTTTTACCTCTTTTTGAAGGATTTTCAGTACACGCAGTTTTCTTCTTAGAGAGAACTTTTTGGTGGCTACACATTATCGGAATTTTGATATTCTTAAATTACCTCTATTTTTCTAAACACCTTCATATTTTATTGGCTTTCCCTAATACTTATTATGCCAATTTAAATCCTGCTGGTCAATTTGACAATCTAGAATCCGTAACAAAAGAAGTAAAATTAATGATGGATCCTAACGCTGATCCATTTGCAGCAGCTCCAATTGAAGAAAGTGCAGTACCTTCAAAATTTGGTGCCAATGATGTTCAAGATTTAAATTGGGTACAATTACTAAACGCTTATACTTGTACCGAATGTGGAAGATGCACCTCTGTTTGTCCAGCAAATCAAACAGGAAAAAAATTGTCTCCTCGAAAAATAATGATGGACACAAGAGACCGTTTAGTTGAAGTGGGGAATAATATCGATAAAAATAAAGGCGTTTTCATTCCGGATAATGTGACTTTATTAAATAATTACATTTCATCTGAAGAAATTTGGGCTTGTACTTCTTGTAATGCTTGCGTTGAAGAATGTCCGGTAAATATCAATCCATTGTCTATAATAATGGACATGCGCAGGTATTTAGTTATGGAACAAAGTGCTGCGCCAATGTCTTTAAATACTATGATGAGTAATATTGAAAACAATGGAGCTCCATGGCAATTCAACCAACAAGACCGACTGAATTGGAAACAAGAATAATACAATAATTATAATAACAACACAACAACAACAACAACAACAACAACAAAATGAGTTTAGAAGAATTAGACAAGAAATTAGTATCCGCTTCAGAAAATGGTCAAACTATAAGCCCAATCTTAGCGGAAGGAGTAAAAAATTATCTAATAGATATTGACGGAACCATTTGCGATGACATTCCTAATGAAGAACCTGAAAGAATGTTAACCGCAGAACTTTACCCTGATGCACTAATTACTTTAAATAAATGGTACGATGAAGGTCATATCATTTGCTTTTTTACCTCAAGAACTGAAGAACATAGAGGTTATACTGAAACTTGGTTAAAGCAACATGGATTTAAATACCATGGAATGGTAATGGGTAAACCACGTGGTGGAAATTACCACTGGATTGATAATCACTTGGTTAAAGCTACAAGATATAGAGGAAAATTTACCGATTTAGTAGATAAAGAAGTTACCATTCAGGTTTTTGATGACGAACATCATGAATAATTAAAGTTAATTTATTAGTTCATAAATATTATAATTTAGGAATATGTCAGAAAATTTAGTTGTCCCAACAATGGCTGAAATGCTTGCCCAAGGAAAGCAACCCGAAGTATTATTTTGGGTTGGTTGTTCAGGTAGTTTCGACGATAGAGCTAAGAAAATTACAAAAGCATTCGTTAAGATTTTAAATAGATCCAACGTTTCTTTTGCGGTTCTTGGAACGGAAGAAAGTTGTTCAGGTGATCCTGCAAAACGTGCTGGAAATGAATTTCTTTTTCAAATGCAAGCCATGATGAATATTGAAGTTCTAAATGCTTATGAGGCAAAAAAGATAGTAACTGCATGCCCACATTGCTTCAATACCTTAAAAAACGAATATCCTGAATTAGGCGGAAAATATGAAGTTATTCATCACACCGAATTTTTGAAATCATTATTAAATGAGGGTCGCTTAACTATTGAAGGAGGACAGTTTAATGGCAAAAAAATCACATTTCATGATCCTTGTTATTTAGGAAGAGCGAATTCTATTTACGAAGCACCTAGAGATTTGATTGATAAATTAGATGCTGAATTGGTTGAAATGAAACGCTCAAAGGCTAATGGATTGTGCTGTGGTGCTGGTGGTGCTCAGATGTTTAAAGATGCTGAAGCCGGAAATAAAGAAGTTAATATCGAAAGAACCGAAGATGCATTGAATACCAATCCTGATATAATTGCTACCGGTTGTCCATTTTGCAACACCATGTTAACTGATGGAATAAAGAATAAAGAAAAAGAAGGCGAAGTCAAAGTGTTGGATATAGCCGAATTGATTGCTAACGCTCAAGACTTATAAATAAATAACATGTATATTCCATTTGAAAATTTACCTGAAGAATCTAAAATTTGGATCTATCAATCCAACAGAAAATTTTCTGATGAAGAAATTGCTGAAATTGAAGTTAGTTTAAAAGATTTCGTTGAAAATTGGGCTGCTCATGGAACAGCACTTGAAGCTTCCTATCAATTGAAGTACAATCGATTTATAATTCTAGCGGTTAATCAAGATGTACAGGTTGCCACTGGTTGCTCTATAGATTCTTCGGTTCGATTTATTCAAGATTTGGAACAAAAATACAGTGTGGATTTATTAGATAAAATGAATGTTACGTTTAAACTAGGTGAACATGTGGCTCACAAAACATTAATTGATTTCAAAAAAATGGCCAAAGACAAAGCGGTTACTGAAAATACAATTGTTTTTAATAACCTTATCAATAATATCGCTGAGTATAATGAATCCTGGGAAGTTCCAGCAATGGATA
>CALPNL020000021.1 GCA_943324925.2 Chitinophaga pinensis
GCATATTCAATAAGTTCATTTGTTTGTCTTTCATTATCCTGACGATTACCTTCCGAACTTACTCTGGAATAGATTACTGCTTTTATCATAATGTCTCAATTTTATCCTTTAGATTTCTATTAGGCTAACATACAGCGGAAAACCTATATGTCGGCGCCGATGAAAGCTATTTTTTTGAGACGCTAATTAAATTGAAACAACCTATTGCGTTTTCGCTTGAGGTTAAATTAATGTTTGGGGTATTTTCTTTATTTGATTTTGATTTTTTTGAAAATAAATTTAAAATCAGTTTGACTTTTCATAATCTATTGATATTTATTAAAAAGAGAAATACTCGGTTGATGATAGTCAAAATATAAAGTGGTTACTTAATTCTTTAATAATTATCTAATTTCTTATTTTAATTATATCATAGAAATAATTCTCAATAATAAAACTTTATTAAATAGAGATAGATTTACTATGCAAACAAAAGAATGGTACAACAAAAAAGAGATACTAGAATTATATCCCCTCTCATTAGCAACCTACAAAAAGAGAATTAAAAATATTGATTCCTCTAAAACAAAATTTATTAATTCTAAATCAGGTTCTCCAACAAGATTAATACATCAATCCATATTAGATGAACTATTTAGAAAAAGAAGAAGATTAAGTTCAAAAGAATTTAACCAAACAATTAAATGGGTAAGGAATCATTATTGGAACTTCATTGGAAATATTGTGCCGGTAAGTTCAACCATTCAAGATTTAAAAAATAAGATGAGATTCTTATTTGATGAACTTAAATCTTTACAAATGGAGAAAAACCAAATAATTCTTTATTATTCTATTGAAAAGAATTCAAACGACAATTTCTACCATTCCCACTTTTTGATTGATTGTGCAAGAGATATGATTGAACAGAATGATATTAAAGATAAACTAACTATCATATGTGAACCAAACACATTATATGAGTCCCGAATCCATCTTGAAGAATATAATATAATATATGATAAAGATGGGGCGATTTATTCATCTAAAGAAGTTAGATATTTTTATGAAATATTACATAAATAATATAGAATTTTAAAATTATTAATTTAATTCTAGAAATAAACCTAAAAGTTGATTTACTTAAATTATCTCTATTTAACTTCATTTTAATGCTGTACAAACTTTCTAAATAAAAAAATTTATTTTATGCTGTATGTCAATGATATAGGGTATAAATTTGTCAAAGAATTCAGGAGGCGCCACCCATTCTAAACACATTTATCGAACAATTTAAAAATCAATTATTATGACAACAACTTTCAAATCTTTATTCTCTGACTCTCAATTCGTATTCAACAACACTAAATACAACAATAAGTCATATGCTATGGCATACTATGACTTGGTGAAAGATGTTCTTGAAGGAAAACACGGTCATTTTGCATCAAAAAAAGATGCTACATATGCATTGGGTAGAACTATTTGTTTAAACTATGAAGAATTACCTGAATCAGTATTAAAATACAAATTATACAAACCTTTGAATGACATTTATGTAGTAACTAATAAAGATATTAAAGGATTCAATTCAGCAATCCAACGTATCTCAAAAACATTAAATGTTGAGGTAGATTTATAATAAATTTTCCTCTAATAAATAACCCCCAATGTAAGCTAATGAACTTATGTTGGGGGTTATTTACTTTATTAAAATAATTATTGATTGTCTTTCCAATAATTTTCAAGATTTTGTGCGTGTTGAGTAGATGAGGTTTTAACATAATCCATAAATTGAGAATGACTTTTATGAGTTGTTATTGCCATAATAGTTTTATCATCTAATTTACCATAATGATTCGATACGAATGACCTTCTACAAGTATGACTTGATATTAACTTCCATTTTGGATAAATGTCTTTTACCTTTCTATTAGTCACTGGGTCTTTTATATATCCTAATATTTCATCATTGATTCCTGCTAATTCACAAATCTTTTTAACATCTTTATTAAATTTTTGTTCAGTTATTTTTGGCAATACATAGTTACATTTTTCTAATATTTTTTTTACTTGGGGATGTATAGGAATTTCAACACTACTATTTGTTTTTTCGGTGCTAAGAATCTTAATTCTATTAGTTGTTTTATTAAAATCATTTATTCTCTTTAAATCGGATATTCTTAAACCTGTCCATACACCAATAATTAATAGATTTCTGACTTTATCATAATTTGGATTATTTGATAAATCAAAGTTGAAAATTATATTTATTTCATCAATGTTTAAGAAGGTGTCAATTGTTTCATCTTTTTTAAATGTGAACTTTTTACTTTCAATATCAGTACTTGTTTTGCACCCTCTCAATTTTGCTTCTTTAATAAAACTTTTTATTTGACTAATAAACTTTTCTATAGATGTGTTTGATAATTTGTCTTCTAATTTAAGTTTACTTGTAAATCTTTCGTGGAAGTTTAGATTGATTTCTTCAATCCTTAATTTACGACCTAATTTAGCTTCATAATTTTCAATTTTGGACAATGTTATTTTATAATTAGCAATAGTTTTGTTTGCAATTTTCTTACCCGTTTTAAGATTTATTCTTGTCTTTGATTCTTCAATATATTTTGAAATGAAAGGGGTGAAGTAATGATTATAATCGCTATCTCCAGTTGGTTTATTATAAAATTGATTAACATTTTTTATTAACCAATTTGTATCAATTTGGCTCCCAATATTAAAATCTAAAACAAATTGCTCCATAATAAATTCAGACATATTCTTTATTTTATTGTTGACTGAATCTTTTATTTTAACATTAGCTGATGGTTTTACTTTATTTGTTTTTGTATTCCAATCATTTAGATTTATGAAAATATTAGATTTAGCATAGCAATTTATTTTATTATGAAAAAAACGAAGATTTAGATTTACCGGAGATTTCTTCCCTAATGCTTTAAATTGAATAGTAGCCATATATTTTGATGTAAGCCATAAAGATAATTAATGTTCACGGATAATTCACGGATTTTTTTTTAATCTTGATTAATTTGAGTTTATTAAGAATGATTAATTTCCATTAAAACCCTTTATTTATAAGGGTTTACAGAGGTTTATTTTCTTAATTATTATTAAATAAAATTAATGAATTTACTTCGGCTTCGGGTACAAAAAGCTCTTCTGAAAAGAAGGGCTTTTTTCGTTTTCAGAATCGGAGTCAATCTTATTTAGGTTGACCGGCTTCGGGTACAAAAAGCGCTGAAGAAAAGAAGGGCTTTTTTCGTTTTGCGAAACGGAGTCAATCTTATTTAGGTTGACCGGCTTCGGGTACAAAAAGCGCTGAAGAAAAGAAGGGCTTTTTTTATTATAGCAGTTTACTAATTTATCCACTAACTCCCACTGCATCAGACCCCAAAAAAGCAAACAAATTACTTTATTTAAATATTTTGTATCTTGCAACGGTTTTTGTGTAAATCACTTCCTAATTAATTAACAATTTATAATTTTATTTTTATGAAAAAATTCTTAATGAATAAATTTCTTTTACTACTATTTATTCTTGTATATTCTAATTCCAATTGGGCACAGGTAACGTTACCCTATTCTCAAAATTTTGAAGGAAACACATCAGAATGGACCTTGGGATCCAATTCTCCAAATTCATGGATAGTAGGTACAGCAACTAACAATGGAGGATCAAAAGGATTGTATGTTTCTAATAATGGCTCATCAAACACCTATTCTAGTGGTTCTACTAGTAATACTGAAATGTCTGCTAGCTTTGAAGTTAATTTAACTAATGTCAGCAATGCACAGTTACAATTTGACTGGAAATGTGTTGGTGAAAATGGTGGAGATTACGGTGAAGTATATATAGTATCGGGGGGAGTGGAAACTATTATTAGTTCTCAATTTGAGTTGTTCAACTCTTCCACTTACACTACAAAAACCATTAATTTACAAAATTATGTTGGAGGAGTAAGGACAATTAAATTCAAATGGGTATTTGATCAATCTGTTGTAAATGATCCACCTCTTGCGATAGATAATGTTTCGGTGATTAATCTAGTAACCCCTCCCGATTTTCAAAATCCCTCAGCAAGTTCTGAAACGCAAACTTCAGCTGTAATTGCTAACCGAATTAATAGTGCAGGGACAAATGCGGTAACTTCCAGGGGGTTAGTTTATAGTAGTACAAACAACAACCCTACTTTGTCTGATACTGTTATTAATTCTGGTTCTGGGACAGGAGATTTTCAAGTTACTTTAAGTAATTTACAGGTAGGGACACAATATTATATAAGAACATTTGCTACAACAAGTGTTGGCACATATTATTCAACAGCTCAAATTTTTAACACATTAAATTTAAATTCACCTGTTGCAACAACTGCTTCTCAAATTACAAATACCAGTTTTACTGCTAATTGGAACTCCGTAAATCATGCAACTGGTTATAAATTAGATGTTTCTACCTCTCCAACCATTTTTACAAATTATAGAGCAGAGTCTACTTTTGTCACTTTTGATTTTGAAGGCGCAACATATTATTTAAATAATAACTCATCATCTAATTCATATAATCAAACTATTGGTTTAGATGGTTTTAATGTAACAATAAATTCAAGTGCTACAGGAGCTTTAACAACCTCAGGTTGGGATTCTGGTGCAAATACAAAGTTTTATTACACAACAATAAATACCACTGATCAATACAATATTAAATTATCTTCAAAACAAAAATCAACTCCAACAGGACCAAGAAATTTTAAATTACAGTATTCTTTAACTGATGTTAACAACCCAACATGGGTTGATATTTCAGCAAGCGATATAGTTTGTGCAAATAATTTCACCAGTGGCGTATTAACTAATTTACAATTACCAGTTGAGGTCAATAATAAACCTCAAGTAACCCTAAGATGGGTTTTGACTTCAAATACCGCTGTTGATGGGGGTTCTATTGATCCAAATGGTGAAAATTATATAGACGATGTAATAATAAAAGGAGGGGCCGATCAAACATTAGTTAATGGCTACAGCAATTTAACCGTTTCAGAAACAACAAAAGCAGTTACAGGCTTAGACGCTCCAGTATCTTATTATTACAGAGTTAGAGCCACAACAGCCACAAATACCTCAGCCAATTCCAATGTGATAACGGCTGTAACTACTTGTACACCTAGTGCACAGCCAACAACTTATCAATTTGGCAATGACGCCTCGTCAGTAGCTACAACTATCACTTTTGCTTTTCAAGCCGCAGTTCCTGCTCCCACAGGTTATGTGGTAGTGAGATATGCTCATGGTGCTACTGCAACATCGCCTTCTAATAGTACAACTTATTCTATAGGAGATAGTTTAGGTGCTGGAACAGTCGTTTATGCTGGCACGAGTACTTCAGGAACAACAACAGGTTTAAGCTCCAATACAGAGTATGATTTTTATACTTATGCTTACAATTCATCAACTGGTTGTAACATGATTTATAAAACAACTTCACCTTTAACGGGTTCTTATAAAACTTGTGTTGTAGCTCCAACATTAAGTTCAGCATCAGCAGTAACTAATACAGGTTTTACTGCAAACTGGAATGCAGTATCAGGTGCTACTTCATATAGTATCTATGTTTATTCGAATTCAAATTTTACGCAACAAGTTAGTGGCTCTCCATATACTTCAAATTCTAATTCATATTCTACTACAGGTTTAACCCCTTCTACTACTTATTATTATAAAGTGAAAGCCATTGGGCCTAATAGTTGTGATAGTGGATTGTCAAGTTCAGGATCAGTAACTTTACTATGTACCCCTCTTACCCAACCAAATACCTATCAATTTGGAACAGATTCAAGTAGTCCGTCTACAATAATTACCTTTTCGTACCAACCTACTACGATTGCATCTACAGGTTATTTAACTGTGGTTTACCCTCATGGTGCAACTCCAACGCCACCTGTTAGCGGCACAAGTTATTCAGCTGGTAATAGTTTGGGATCCGGAACAGTTGCTTACTCAGGTTCTAACAATTACTCATCTATCAGCAATCTAACACCAAATACAGAATATGATTTTTATACTTATGCGTTCAACACCACACAGGTTTGTACCAAAGAATATAATTTAGTGTCTCCATTATTTGGTTCGTTTACTACATGTGTTACGGTTCCAACATCAAGTGCGGCTTCATCAATAACTAATACAGGATTTACTGCCAATTGGTCAGCGGTTACTGGAGCTACCAATTATTCATTGGAAGTATTCTCCGATTCAAGCCTTAATACCTATGTTACTGGTTCTCCATTTACCGCAAATTCCAATTCCTATGCCGTAACAGGGCTATCTAATTCAGGAACATATTATTATAGAGTTTCTGCAAATGGAGCAGCTTTTTGTTCAAGTGGGGCTTCTTTAGCTCAAGGTCCAATTAGTCTTGAATGTAATCCATCTTCAAGTTTAGCAGCCACCGCAGCAGCCACTGCGACTACTATAAACTCTATTTCAGGAGAATTTTCAGCTGCTGCTTCAAATGTACCGGAATCTTATTTAGTTGTTCGAACAACAACCAATTCAAGACCAACACCTGTTAACGGAACAACGTATACCGTAGGAAGCAATGCTATCGGTTATATAGAGTATGTAAATACATCAGCAGGTTCATGGACTTCAACAGGATTAACAGCCAACGCAACCTACTACTATTGGGTATTCTCAGTAATTTCTACAAATTGTTTTAATGCGCCTGTATACAGCACAACAACAACTTCTTTTTCAGAAAAAGCAAATGCAACTGCAACTTGGACTGGAGCGGTAAGTAGTTCTTGGAATACAGGAGGTAACTGGTCTACTGGTTCGGTACCGGCGTCTACCGATAATATTGTTATTGATTCCAATGCCACAAATGGGACTGTTTTAGATACCAACTTTACTTTAGCAGCGGGTCAAAAATTAACTCTTTCAGGAACCGGAACATTAACTATCAATGCTACCTCAAAATTGACAGTTGCTGGATATGCTGATTTTGGCGGCAAATCTGTTATTCTGAAATCTACAAGTTCGGGGACCGCTACATTAGGACAAGTTACAGGAACATTAACTGGAGCAACAAATGTAACAGTAGAGCGTTATATTCCTGCAAAAAGAGCTTGGAGAGCCATTACAGCTCCGTTAAAAGGGTTTAATAATTCATCTATATATTCCAGCTGGATGAACAACAATCAATCTGGGGTTTCTGATGCAACAGGAATGTTAGTATTTGGTCCTACGACTAGTTGGGGAATTCAAATGGCACCCAACTATAATTTATTGACTTATAATGCCAATGATTCTTGGTCGGGAGTTTCAATGCCTATTGCCTCTGGAACATTATTCTCTTCTACAATTAACAATGCCCTAATGGCTTTTGTTACGGGACCATTTGGGAGTACTAATATTACTTCGGGAGCAACAGCTACCACATTAAAAGCAAACGGAACATTAATAACAGGCTCACAAACTTATTCGAATCTCTCTTCTAGTGAATATAAATTTATAGGTAATCCATATGCAAGTCCAATAAGTCCAAGTGCTATTTTAGCGGATAATGCTAATTATAGTAACATCTGGGTTTGGGATCCACAATTGGGATCTTATGGAAGTTATGTTGTTTTTTCAGGTTCAGCGTACAGTAATGTTTCTGGGAGTTACACTTCTGGACAACCAATTCAAAGTGGACAGGCCTTTTTTGTAAAACCTACTATTTCTTCTGATTTTGTACTAGCAGAAAGTCATAAATCAACAGTTGTTGATAATGGTTTATTTGATAGAAATAGTGCAAATTCCCAATTAATGAGAGTTAACTTATCAAAACAAATTGAAAGTAACTGGCAACCATTTGATGCTGCATTGGTGATTTTTAATTCCAGCTCATCAAACAATGTTGACGGAAAAGATGCTAAAAAAATGTTTAATTCGTCAGATAATATTACAATTCAGAATGATGACATTGCTTTAATGGCTGAACATAGAGCACTTCCTACAACTCAAGATAGAATAAATTTGAGTTTAAGCAGAACTTCGGTTGGAACACAATACAAGCTTTCTGTAAACACAGAGCAATTTGAAAATAGTGGTTTGAATGCTACCCTAGAGGATTTATATACAAATACATCATTACCAATTTCTTTAGATGGAACGGTTGTAGAACACCAATTCACGACTACTTCAGATGCACAAAGTTTAGTAAACAGATTTAGAATTGTTTTTAATGCTGTACTTTCAAATAATTCTTCAATAAAAAACCCAATAAGTGTTTCGCCTAATCCATTTTCAGGGAGTAGTATAAATATTAATTTTGAAAGTAAACCTGAAGGAAATTATGAATATTCAATTTCTAATATGTTAGGTCAAATAATTGAAAAAGGAAATATTAATACGATTAATAATAACGTTCTATATCCCTTAGAAATAAGATCTGAATTAGTAAATGGTTTTTATATTTTAAATATTAAAGACGAACAGAAAAATGAATATTCAGTTAAATTGATTAAAAATTAATTCGATAATTATGAAAACAAATTTAAAGACACTATTTATATTTATATTATTAATTGGTTGTGTTTCTTTGAAAGCACAAAACAGAGGCTATTCTGATTCAGAAATTGAATCCTCACCTGCTGACCCATCTTCTGGAGATCCAGGAGCTCCAATTGACGATTACTTAGTACCATTGATGGTATTAGGTGTTTTTTCAGGCTGGTATTTTGGTTTAAATAAGAATGGTAGTAATTTAAAAAATTAATAAATTTGCTCGCCTTCGGGTACAAAAGCGTTACTGAAAAGTAGCGCTTTTTTTATTATAGCAGTTTACTAATTTATCCACTAACTCCCACTGCATCAGACCCCAAAAAAGCAAACAAATTACTTTATTTAAATATTTTCGTATCTTGCAACCGATTATTTTAAAATCAAATCCCTACATCAATAAATTGTAATTTTATTTATATGAAAAAAATTATACTATTAATATTTCTTTTATCCTCAGTAGTATTCTTTGGACAAATCTCTGGATTAAATCAACCAACGGTAAATAATAAAGTTTGTGATGATAATAATGACGGTTTTGCGTCATTTTCAATGGCAGCAATTTCAGGCGAAATTGTAGGTCAAATCACACCAAACTATTTGGTAACTCATCATTTATCACAAAATGACGCGACTACAGGGGCTAACCCATTGCCAAATACCTTCATTAATACGGTGGCAAACACTCAAGTGATATTTGCAAAAGTGATTAATATAACTAATAATCTAACTCAAATTGTTACATATAGTTTAATGGTAAATCCTAGGCCAGCGGTAACCACCTTTTCAACAAATATTTGTGACAACGATGGAACACCAAACGGAATAACGACCACTTCTCCATTGTCAAGTTTTAATCCGAATTTTTCAAATAACAATCAGTTTACTATTTCCTATTTCCGAACGCAAGCGGATGCACAAGCGAATTCAAATGCTATAATTCAGACTACTGCATACACAAATAGTATTCCCAACCAAGAAGTACTTTTCGTTAGAGTGCAATCTAGCACTGGTTGTTTTAGTGTTTCTCAATTGGTATTAATGGTTCAGTCTTGTTTAGTAGTATGCACTAGCCCCACTTCCATTACTTCGTCAAATATCACCTCTACATCTGTCGTATTAAATTGGGTTGGATCCAATTCTTCAAATCAATATGAAGTTTATACTTCCGCACCAGGAACTGCAGCTCCTTCTGCAACAACACAAGGAGTTATGGTGACCACGACGCCATTTGTATTAGGAAATTTAAATTGTGGAACTCCGTATGCTATTTACTTGAGAACCGTTTGTGGAAGTAATGGGAATAGTGCTTGGACGACACCTATAACTATTACAACATTGCCATGCGGACCAGCAATTGGGCAACCGGGCAATTTATCTCAATGTCAAAATAATGGGCAAGCTTGTTTTAATTTAACAACGAATACTTCAATAATTTTAGCCAATTTAAATCCGGCAACCTATTCGGTTTCTTATTTCACATCGCAAGCAAATGCTACTAATAACACCAATGCAATCGCAAATCCTAGTCAATATTGTATTACAACTGCTTCACAAGTTATTTTTGCAAGGGTGACCAATACAATTGACAATACGTTCCAAGTTATTGGTTTTTCAGTTGTTGCTACAGAATATGAAACAACTGTTCAGGTACTTAGTGATATGACGCAATGTGATGAAAATAATGATACCGTGGTTTCGTTTAATTTGACTACTATTCAAGCTCAAATAAATTCTACTTACGTTTTAGAATATTATACTTCTCTAGCAAATGCTCAAAATAGAGTTGTACCAGTTCCGAATCCTGCCGTATTTAATGTAGGTACACAATCCCCAACTACAGCCATTTTTGTTAGAGAAATTAATCCTACTACCTGCGATAAGATCTATAAATTTAATGCAGTAGCTTATGCGGTTTGCAACAATGCCTATGTTTGTAATGCCGCAAATTCACTTTGTAGTGCTTTAGGAGTTCCTTTTGCAAATACCCACCAAGGAATTCAGGCGCAGGCTGGAAATAGCTATGGATGTCTTGGTTCTAGACCAAATCCTACTTGGTTTTATATGCCAATAAGTAGAGCAGGAAACATTAATTTAATGATCCAACAAAGCACTGATATTAGCTTTACGACTGGAAGTTTAGATGTAGATTATATTTGCTACGGTCCTTTTACAAGTCCAACCACTCCTTGTAATGGTCAATTAACTGCGGATAAAATTGTAAGTTGTAGTTTTTCAGCAGCTGCAATTGAATACCCTGTAATTCCAAATGCACAACCAGGGCAGTATTATTTAATAATGACAACTAACTTTAGTAATCGTGCTGGATTTATTAAAATCACTGAAATGCCAACTACTGTAGGAGCTATCAATTGTTCTGGATTGCGTTTGAACGCCTTTTTAGATTTGAATTCCAATGGTACTCAAGACACTGGAGAACAAAATTTCCCATTAGGACAATTTCATTACGAAGTGAATCAAAATGGAAATGCACATCACTTAATTGCGCCTAGTGGAGTTTATAATATTTATGATATCAATCCTGCTAATTCATATAATATTAGTTATACAATAAATTCTAATTATACCGCTAACTATACCGTTACCCCATCTTCCTATTCTAATGTCAATGTGGTAGTAGGATCGGGTATGCAGGTATATAATTTCCCAGTGAGAGTCACTAATAACTATGCTGATATTGCAACTATTTTAGTGCCTACGCAACAGCCTAGACCCGGATTTACCTATACAAATAGAATTATATATACTAATTTAGGTACTCAAACGGTTGCCTCTGGAACAATTACCTTTACTAAAGATGCACGCGTTACGATAACTTCAAATACGCAAACAGGAACGGTAACAACTCCAAACGGTTTCACTTATAATTTCACCAATTTGTTACCATTTGAAGTTAGAATCATGACGGTGACCATGCAAGTACCAACAATTCCAGTGGTGGCTTTAGGGAATTTGTTGACTAATTCAGTTTCAATAACTCCATTAACAGGAGATGTTGTGCCAGCAAATAATGCTGCATCAATTTCACAAATCGTTGTTGGTTCTTATGATCCGAATGATAAAATGGAGGCTCGTGGTGAACAAATTTTACATTCTAGTTTTACAACAAATGACTATTTGACCTATACCATTCGTTTTGAAAACACGGGAACCGCAAGTGCTATAAATGTTAGAGTGAATGATGTTTTAGACGCTAAATTAGATGAAACTTCTATTAAAATGGAAAGTGCAAGTCACAGTTATGTAATGGACAGAATAGGGAATAATATCAATTGGAAATTTGACAATATTGAGTTGCCAGCAACTTCAATGAATCCTATAGAATCAAAAGGATATATCCAATTTAAAATCAAGCCAAAGCCAGGTTATGCTGTAGGAGATATAATTCCAAATACGGCGTCCATCTATTTTGACTTCAACCCAGCAATTATCACCAATACTTTCCAAACTAAGTTTGTTGCGGTATTATCGGTAGATGAATTTGAAAACGGAAGTTTTGTAGTCTACCCCAATCCAGCGTCTGATTTGGTGACAATTTCTTTAAAAGATACCTACAACTCAATTTCAACAATTTCGGTTTATGATGTGTTGGGTAAAATGATTATACAGAAAATGGTAACCGAATCAATATCATCTGAAACAATAGATTTATCATCAGTTAATCCTGGAATTTATTTTATAGAAGTTCAAACCGAAAACAATGTTAAAGTAGTTAAGAAATTACTTGTCAAATAATTTATAATTATAAGAATTTAAAAACCCTCCATCGAGGGTTTTTACTTTTTAAAGCAATTTTTGGTATGCCAAATAATAATTCCTTATTTTTGAAATGTTAATTGTTATTTTAAATGAAAAAAGGCGTCGCTTTGCTATTACTTATTTTGATTTCTTCCTGCCAATATTTTGGTGGTGAAGTGCCTTCAAAAAAAGAGTTATTAGACAAAGAGTTGAATGCTATCAATTGGAATGAAGTTGATGAATTTCCTTCTTTTTCAGAATGTGATAAAATTAAAGATGAGAGATTGCAAAAACAGTGCTTTTTCGAATTTCTAACTCAAACTATCCAAGAGAAATTAACTTCTGATACACTTGCTACTCTATACCCAGAATTAGACACTATTGAGGTAAAAGTTACGGTGTTCCCCAATTCAACTATGAAATTTGAACCTCAATTTTCAAAGGACAGCACTGCTTACGATATTATTAAAGTAGATAGTATTTTAAAATCTCGATTGGTGAATTTTCCTAAAGTTAATCCCGCTACCAAAAGAGGCCTTCCTGTAAAAACCCAATTTATTTTACCGGTAATTATAAAGTCAGAATAGTTATTTGTGTTTAAAAACCAAGACAAAATAACTGCCAATCACCGCTGGAATTACCAAATTAAAAAACCAAAATAGTGTACTTATAAAAATTACAATCCATTCGTTTACGCCTAATATTCCAAAGAAAAACAAAGCTACACTTCCCTTTACCGCAAAATCTAAAAATTGAAAAGTAGGTAAGGAAGACGCTAAAAAATAAACACTTGCAATGGCCGCCATTAAAGTAAAATAGGGTAATTCGACATCGAATGCTAAAAATAAAAAATAGTATTGGTGAGAAAAAACCAAGTACCTGCAAACAGCTAAATAGAAGTTTTTTTGATGAATTTTTCTTGGAATTTGATTCAGTTTTTGAATTAATTTTTCAATGGAATACCCCTTAATATCAAACTTCTTTAATATAAATCCAAGGGTTAAGATACCAATTAGGGTAGCAATTAAAATTATATCCCATTTGAAATAACCCAAATAGAACAATCCAATTATTCCAAAAAACAAACTCACCAATACTTGTACCCCGTTACAAATCAAATTCAAAAAAATAATGTTCTTCGTTTGGTTTTTTTCAAAAAATAAGGCTTTTCCAGCATATTCACCAACACCATTTGGGGTAAACAAACCAGCGGTTAAAGCGCTCAACACCTGATTGGTGGCTTCAAATAAAGAAATCATTTTTATAAAAGAAACTAAATTCTGCCATTTCAAAATTTCCAAAAACCGATTCATTAGACTCAATAATAATAGGAAGGCAATCCCTAATACCGATTTATTTTTGTTGAATTTTTCTAAAAACAGTACCCAATTCAGTTGGTCATTATGGGCTAATTGATCATAAATAAAATAAAATGCACAGCCAACAATTAAAAGTTTGATTAAAAGAACAAGTAATTGTTTAGCTTTGTGTGAAATTGATAGCATCAGTATTTTATATATAAAAAAAGTACATTATTGTATTGGGCTAAAGTACTAAATAAACCGCGAAACGAATTCAAATTGACAAAAGAAAGAATCATATTAGGAATAGATCCAGGAACCACCATCATGGGATTCGGTTTGATTAAAGTAGTTGGTAAAAACATGGAATTTTTGCAATTAAACGAGTTGCAATTGTCAAAATATGACAATCATTACCAACGATTAAAAATTATTTTTGAGCGAACGATTGAGTTAATTGAAACACACCATCCCGATGAAATTGCAATTGAAGCTCCCTTCTTTGGGAAAAACGTACAGTCCATGTTAAAACTCGGACGTGCGCAGGGAGTTGCTATGGCAGCAGGGCTTTCAAGAGATATTCCCATTACAGAATATGAACCTAAGAAGATTAAAATGGCCATCACCGGAAACGGAAATGCTTCTAAAGAACAAGTGGCTAAAATGTTGCAACAACTATTAGGGCTTAAAGAATTGCCTAAAAATTTAGATTCAACAGATGGATTAGCAGCAGCTGTCTGCCACTTTTTCAATTCAGGAAAAACAATTGGCGAAAAGAGTTATACGGGTTGGGATGCTTTTGTAAAGAATAACGAATCGCGAGTAAAAAAATAATATGGCCGGTATCTACATTCATATTCCTTTTTGCAAACAAGCGTGTCATTATTGCGATTTTCATTTTTCGACTTCCATGAAGAAGAAAGACGAAATGATTTTAGCTCTTGCCAATGAAATAAAAATGCGCAAAAATGAGTTTGGAAATGAGATCTTAGAAACTATTTATTTTGGTGGCGGAACCCCATCTATATTGCAGATTGCGGATTTAAGATTTTTGATTGAAACTGTTTATGATAATTATTCGGTTATAGAAAACCCCGAAATTACATTGGAAGCCAACCCAGACGATTTAACCGAAGATCGAATAATCGAATTGTCAAAAACTAAAATTAACAGATTGAGCATTGGAATACAATCCTTTTTTGAGGACGATTTAAAGCTGATGAATCGGGTTCACAATGCTGAGGAAGCAAAAAAATGTTTGGAAATGGCAACCCAATATTTTGATAATATTTCACTCGATTTGATTTATGGAATCCCAGGAATGACGAATGAAATTTGGAAAAAAAACATAGAAATTGCTTTGTCTTTTGGTATTCCACATATTTCAAGTTATGCTTTAACGGTAGAACCTAAAACAGCCCTACAAAAATTTATTCAATCAGGTGCAATCGAAAAACCTAATGATGAGGTTGCGCAAGCACACTTTTCTATTTTAGTAGCATTGCTTGAAGCAAATGATTTTACACATTATGAGTTATCCAATTTTGGAAAAGCAAATTACTTTTCAAAAAATAATTCTTCGTATTGGTTAGGAAAAAAATACATCGGAATTGGACCTTCAGCACACAGTTATAATGGAATTTCTAGAAGTTGGAATGTATCCAATAATTCACTTTATATAAAAGAAATTCAAGAAAATCAACTTCCTAAGGAAGAAGAAACCCTCACAATTACCGATCGCTATAACGAATATATCATGACCGGTTTGCGAACCATTTGGGGTGTTTCAATAGATAAAATTAAAACTGAATTTGGAATAACCTACTCTGATTATTTGATGAAGCAAGTACAGAAATTCTTAAATGACGATTTGGTTTTTATAGAAAACAACGTTTTAAAATCCACCAAAAAAGGAAAGTTTTTGACTGATGGAATTGCAAGTGATTTGTTTATGCTGAACTAGTTTCTGCATCTTTTAATCATTATCTTGATTAATAAAAAATATTATTAAGATTTATGGAGAAAGGATATGTTTATATAACAACTAATAAAAATTTTACAGTTCTATATGTTGGTGCCACAAAAAATTTAAAAAGTAGAATGGGACATCACATAAAAGGTACTGGTGCAGTTTTTACTAAGAATTATAATGCAACAGTTCTAATTTATTTTGAAGAATTCGTCGATTATAGAGATACTTTTGTTAGATAAAAACAATTAAAGAACTGGTATAAAGATTGGAAATGGAATTTAGTAAAAGTTTTAAATCCCGAATTAAAAGATTTATATTTGGAGATATAATCAAGTATCTAATCAACAGGAAATAGTTAAGTTGGTAAGATGCTGAAACGAGTTCAGCATAAATGATAGCAAAAATAAATAATTTCGAAGTCGACTTATCAAAACCCATCGATATCTCCATTTCATTGTCCAATACCGATGATAATCCAATTGCATGGTACATTGAAAAACCTGTAATTGAACCGGTTGTTTTTGGCGATTGGATTGGGAAAGTTTCAGAAGGGAAGTCCTCCACGAATTTCAATAACATCTTTTTTAATCCACACGGACACGGAACCCACACGGAATGTTTGGGCCATATAACTAATGACTTTTTCTCGATAAACCAATCGCTAAAGCAGTTTTTCTTTTTGGCCGAATTGATATCCGTCCAACCAGAATCCCAAAATGGCGATTTGGTAATCACTAAAAAACAAATTGAAAATGCCCTCAACGGAAATTCTCCCGAGGCGATTGTCATCCGAACGCTACCTAATACTTTCGACAAAGTATCAAAGAAATATTCTCATACTAACCCACCGTATTTATTGGAAGAAGCCGCGATTTTTATTCGCGAAAGCGGCATCCAACATTTGCTTATCGATTTGCCAAGCGTGGATAAAGAACACGATGAAGGAAAATTATTGGCACACAAAGCCTTTTGGAATGTGAAAAATGTATTGCATTTAAATGAAGATGCTAAAATAAATTCCACTATTACAGAAATGATTTTTGTTAATGATGAGGTGAAAGATGGTAGCTATTTATTGAATTTGCAAATCACGTCATTTGAAAATGATGCAAGTCCTAGCAAACCGATTTTATTTGAAATTACAAAATGAACTTAGAATCCTATTACGAATATTGTCTTTCCAAAAAAGGCGTCACCGAGCATTTTCCTTTTGACGAAGAAACGTTAGTGTTTAAAGTGGGCGGAAAAATGTTTGCCTTATCGTCATTAAACGAATGGGAAAAGGGAAATCCGTCGGTAAACTTGAAATGCAATCCTGAATATGCCGAAGAGCTAAGAGCGGAATATGCCGACATAAAGCCCGGCTGGCACATGAGTAAAATTCATTGGAACACCATTGAAATTAACCTTGGAGTACCCGATTCATTAATAAAAGAACTCATTGACC
>CALPNL020000022.1 GCA_943324925.2 Chitinophaga pinensis
CCCGAATACTTTGAACAACGATTTCCTAAAATACCAAGCCCAAACGTCACCCTACCCACTCGGAATGGAAGTTTCGCACGCCATTGGGTCATACATTTACGACACCAATAACAAAAAATACTTGGATTTTGTGGCTGGAGTTTCCGCTTGCACACTCGGACATCAACATCCACGGGTGAATAATGCTATCAAAAATCAGTTGGATAAATATTCGCACGTAATGGTTTATGGAGAATATTCTCAAAGTCCCGCTGTAGAATATTGCAAACTTTTAGCCACCCACCTGCCCTTTCCATTAGAAACAACCTATTTGGTCAATTCTGGAACCGAAGCCACAGAAGGTGCATTAAAATTAGCCCGACGAATCACAGGCAGAAGCCAATTAATTTCGTGCCACAACGCCTATCACGGCAATACCATGGGCTCAATGAGCGTAATGGGATTTGAAGAACGCAAACAAATCTTCCGCCCGTTAGTTCCCGATGTCGAATTTATCACCTTCAATAACGAAGAAGATTTACAAAAAATTACAACAAAAACAGCTGGAATTATCCTCGAAACAATTCAAGGCGGAGCAGGATTTATCCAACCTTACGACGGATTTCTCAAAAAAATACGCGCCCGTTGCACCGAAGTAGGCGCCATAATGATTCTCGACGAAATCCAACCTGGCTTTGGAAGAACAGGAAAATTATTCGGTTTTCAAAACTACGATGTCGTTCCCGATATTGTAATTATGGGAAAAGGAATGGGAAGCGGAATGCCTGTGGGCGGTTTCACAGCCTCTGAAGAACACATGGATTTATTAAGCAATAACCCTAAATTAGGGCACATAACCACCTTTGGAGGACACCCTGTAATTGCTGCAGCCTGCCTTGCAACCTTGCAAGAATTAACCGAAACCACCTTAATGTCGGATGCAATTATCAAAGAGAAATTGTTTAGAAAACTCCTAATTCACCCACTAATTAAAGAAGTTCGAGGCGAAGGATTAATGCTTGCTGCCATGACAGAAAACGCTGAAATTACCACCAAAGTAATTTTGAAATGCCAAGAAAAAGGACTCATTTTATTCTGGTTATTATTCGAAGGTTGCGCCATTAGAATCACTCCACCACTAACTATTTCAGAAAGCGAAATTGAAGAAGGATGCGAAATAATTCTTCAAGTTATGGACGAAATCTTAAAAGAAATCTAAGTTTTATTTGAAGCTTTTCCTGCTATCATTCCAATCCTTACTATTGCTTCCTCCTGAGCAATAATAAGGGATTTTCCTTTCTATCAGGGCTAAAATAATAGGTTCTAATAGCTCATTTTTTGTTAATTAAATTGTTCACAAAAAAAAGACCTGAATTCCAACATGAGAATTATATTCTTACCTTTATTAAAGGATAAATAAACAAAATAGAATGCATATAAGCGACGAAGAAGACGAGTACAAATTATCCTTATCAAAGTTTGAGTCGATGTTGAAAACCAACAAAGTACTCTTTTTTGATTCTGAAGAATTTGAAGAAATTATCCTTCACTACCTCGATATGGGCAAGCCAGCTTTGGCAAAAAAAGCCTTAAAATTAGCCCTGGAACAACACCCAAGATCTACCGGATTAAAATTAGTTCAAGTAGAAATGCTGGTTTTTGAAGACAAACTGGATCAAGCTGAAAAGTTGCTAAACGAGTTGTATGCGATTGAACCAACCAACGAAGAAATATACATTCAAAAAGCCAATATATATTCGAAAAAAGACGACCATGAAAAAGCAGTTGAATTACTTCAAATCGCTTTAAAATATACTGATGATTATGCCGATGTCTATAATTTAATTGGAATGGAATATCTTTTCATGGACAAATTAGAATTGGCCAAAGAAAATTTTATAAAGTGTTTAGAGGAAGATACCGAAGATCAAGCTGCATTATATAATGTGGTTTATTGCTTTGAATTTTTAGATAAAAACGAGGAAGCAATTGAATATTTAACTAAATACACTGACAAAAATCCTTACAGTGAAATTGCATGGCATCAAATTGGAAGGTTAAATTACGGTTTGAAAAAATACGAAGCAGCACTTCGCGCTTTTGAATACGCTACTTTAATTGACGATGAATTCCTGGGTGCCTACATGGAAAAAGCAAAGGCCTACGAAAGACTCAAAATGTATGAAGAAGCCATTGAAAGTTACACACGAACAATCGAATTAGACGAAGCCACTTCTTATGCTTTACTTAGAATGGGTAAATGTTATGAGAAATTAGGAAAAAAAGCGCTAGCAATAAAATATTTCAATAAAACAGTTCACGAAGATCCTTTATTAGATAAGGGTTGGATTGCCATAACTGATTTTTATGTTCGTCAAAAGAAATTTGAAAAAGCACTTTACTTTGTAAATAAAGCATTGAATATCGACAATCAAAATCGTTTTTACTGGAAGCGTTTTGCAGCCATCAATAAGGAATTAAATTTATTTGAAGAAGCTGAATTTGGTTATAGAAAAGCAGTGGAATTTGGAGATTACCAATTGGATACTTGGTTGTTTTGGGTTGACATTCTTCAATATTTAGGGGAATTTGAAAGCGCAATTCACACTTTATTGCAGGCTTCTGAATATTTCCCAGAAGAATATGAAGTAGAATATCGATTGGCGGGATTGTATTTTATGATTCACGATGATTCCAAAGCAAAATTCCATTTAAGCAACGGACTTCGATTGAGTTTCAGTAATAAAACTATCCTTGAAGAATTATTTCCTGTGGTTTGGGCCCGTAAAATGGTACAAAACGCAATCAATAAATGTTCAAAATAATTATTGAATGGCAAAACACCAATTTGGATTAGTTGGAAAGAATATCAGTTATTCTTTTTCGAAAGGTTATTTTGGTGAAAAATTTCAAAAGCTAAATATAGTAGACTATTCCTATGAAAATTTTGATATACAAAACATTGAAGAATTCCGTGATTTCATAAACCAAAATCCAAATGTTTCTGGACTCAATGTTACCATTCCTTATAAAGAAACAATCCTACCGTATTTAGATAAATTGTCAAAAAGAGCAGCAGAAATTGGTGCGGTAAATACAATTAAAATAACAAAATCAGGAAAATTAAAAGGCTACAATACAGATTATTTAGGCTTTAAAAAATCACTTGAACCTTTGCTAAACTCCAATCATAAAAAAGCACTTATTTTAGGAACAGGTGGTGCGTCCAAAGCAGTTGCTTATGCATTAAAGCATTTAGGAATTCCGTTTTTGTATGTTTCTAGAACCGCAACTGGAGAGACAATTAGCTACCTTCAATTGGATGAAAAAACCTTTAAGGAGTTCCAAATAATCGTGAATTGCACTCCTGTAGGCACTTTCCCGAATACCCATTTATATCCAGATATTCCTTACGAATATTTTACCAAGAACCATATCGCATTTGATTTAATCTACAATCCCGAGGAAACAATGTTTCTAAAAAATGCTAAGAAAAAAGGAGCAATTATAAAAAACGGATTGGAAATGTTAGCGCTACAAGCTGAAAAATCTTGGGATATTTGGGGTAAATAATCCCAGAAATTAGAATCTATCAAAATAATCTACTATTTAAAATAAAAAAGAGTTTAAATGTCAAAAAATCTTTGAATTTTGATTGGTGTTTTGCTATCTTTCGAGCTTTAAATAATATGAACCTTAAACATTTTAAAAATGTTAGAAGAAAAGAATGATAACCTGTCAATAGAGTTAAACGAGACAGATGGAAGTGTAGAAAACGAATCGCAAGAAGTGATTCAAATAGAAACTCAGGAAGTTGAAGAAACTCCAACAGACATTATTATTGAGGTAGTAAATGAAGTTGGTGAAGAAGCTACTGCTGAAACAAGTGATGCAATTACAGCTATTGAAAATGAAAATGCGGCTGAAAATGAAGATGAGACACTAAAAGAACGTCACGAAATTCCAATGCTGGATTACGAATCATTGTCAATGGAAGAATTAATCGCGGAGTTGGAAAAGCTAAGCGAGATTGAGAAAATAATGTCTGTTAAAGACCATGTTGAAGAAATTAAAAATTCTTTTTTATCAAAATACTATCATTTTTTAGACGAAAAAAAAGAGGAGTATATTGCCCAAAATCCAGATTCAAAAGAGGAATTTCAATATCATTACCCTTTAAAATCTAAATTCGATCAATTGTATTCTGCTTATCGAGATAAAAAGAATGCCCACTTTAAAAACTTACAAAATAATTTAAAAAATAATCTAGAAGTTCGATTGGCAATTGTTGAAGAATTAAAAGAGCTAATTAATCCTCAAGAAAATATTAAAGACACCCTAAAACATTTTAACGAATTAAGAGAGCGTTGGAAAAATGCCGGTGCTATTCCAAAAGACAAATACAACCACGTTTGGAATAATTACCATTTCCATGTTGAAAATTTCTACGACTATTTACACTTGGATCGTGAAGCGAGAGACCTTGATTTTAAACATAATTTGGACCAAAAACTGAAAATAATTTCACGAGTAGAAGCCTTGGTTAGTGAAACCGATGTAAATAAAGCTTTTCGTGAATTACAAGATTTACACAAGATTTGGAAAGAGGATATTGGTCCTGTTTCCAGAGATCATAGGGAGGAGATTTGGAATCGTTTTAGCGAGTTAACCAAACAAATGCATGATAAACGAGAATTGTTATTTGAAGCCCAACGTGGAACTGAAAAAGAAAATTTAGAACGTAAAAAAAATATCATTGCTCAAATTGAAGTTTTAGCAACCGAAAAAGTGAATGCGCACGGCCAATGGCAATCACAAATAGATAAAGTTGAAGCGTTAAGAACAGCATTTTTTGCAACGGGTAAGGTTCCAGCAGATGTGAACGAGAGTACCTGGAACGAATTTAAAACTGCAGTTCGTAATTTTAATACCTTTAAAAATTCATTTTATAAGGATATTAAAAAAGAACAACAGGATAATTTAAATAAGAAAATGGAATTAGTTGCTCGAGCAAAAGCCCTTCAGTCTAGTGAAGATTTTGCAACAACTACCCCATTAATGAAGCAAATTCAAGAAGAATGGAAAATGGTTGGACACGTTCCAAGAAAATATTCAGATTCTATTTGGGCAGAATTTAAAACCGCATGCAACCATTATTTTGAAGTTTTAAAAGCTCAAAAAAATGAAGCCAATTCCGAAGAAGTAGAATCGTTTGAGAAGAAGAAAGCTTACTTAGAACAACTTAGAGAATTCCAATTAATAGGCGAACACAAAGCCGACTTAGATGCTATTAAATTACACATTGAAAATTGGAAAGGCCTAGGGAAAGTCCCTTTTGCAAGACGTCATATTGAAGGAAAATTCAATAAAATATTGGATGCTTTATTTGAAAAATTAAGCTTAAGCAAAAAGGAAACTGAGATGGTACGTTTCTCCAATAGAGTTGGAAATTTATCTGAATCGAATGATACTCGCAAATTGGAAAATGAAAAGATATTCATCATGAGAAAAATTGATGAAGTTCAAAATGAAATCTTCCAATTAGAGAACAATATTCAGTTTTTTACGAACACTAAAAACGCAAAAAAAGAAAATTCAATTGTATTGGAAGTAAGAAAAAATATAGCAGTTCAAAAAGAAACGTTAGAAGTTTGGAAAGAAAAACTAAAGCAAATTAGAAATATAAATATTGAGTAAACTACACTACTAAATACACAAAAAAACCTCGTAATTCGAGGTTTTTTTTATGGAATAATTTAAATATGATATTTATCATTTTCGATCAGGTAAAGTGAATCTACATTTGAAGTATAATTTAAAATAATACTAATGAATACTATACTTCTTCATAAATATAATGTTCCAGGACCTAGATATACAAGCTATCCAACCGTTCCTTATTGGGATGAAAAGAAATTCAATAGGGAAATTTGGATTGAAAAATTAAAAAGCTCCTTTGTAGAAAGTAACACAAAAGAAGGAATTAGCTTATACATACATTTGCCATTTTGCGAAAGCCTTTGTACGTTTTGTGGATGTAATAAGAGAATTACAAAAAATCATTCTGTCGAAAATCCCTACATCAAAGCATTATTAAAAGAATGGGCTCTTTATTGCAAAATATTGGAAGAAAAACCAATTATTAAAGAAATTCATTTAGGAGGTGGTACGCCAACATTTTTTACTCCTGAAAACCTAGAAAATCTAATAAATGGTTTATTTATAAATGCAGAAAAAGCTCAGGGTTTTGAATTTAGCTTTGAAGGACATCCTAATAATACCAGCAAAGAGCATTTACAAAAATTATATGAATTGGGATTCAGAAGAGTAAGTTTTGGGGTTCAAGATTATTCAGAAAAGGTGCAAAAAGCAATTCATAGAGAACAACCCTTTATAAATGTTGCAAAAGTTACTTTATGGGCGCGTGAAATTGGTTATACTTCAATAGGACACGATATTATTTTTGGTTTACCATTTCAAGAAGCAAAAGAGGTAGTTGACACTATTGAAAAGACAAAATCACTACAACCCGACAGACTAGCATTTTATAGTTATGCCCATGTGCCTTGGATAAAAGGAAACGGGCAACGTGGATTTAAAGATGAAGATATCCCTAAGGACCATCAAAAAAGGTTATTGTATGAAATAGGAAAAAAATCATTGTTTGAAAATGGTTATTACGAAATTGGCATGGATCATTTTGCACTTAAAAATGATTCATTATATAAAGCCTTTGAAAATGGCGAATTACATCGAAATTTTATGGGTTACAGCTCTTCAAAAACTCAATTAATGATAGGATTGGGAGTTTCATCAATAAGTGATAGCTGGTACAGTTTTGCTCAAAATACAAAGAATCTAGAGGAATATTATGAGCTATTAGAAAAGGACAATTTACCTATTTATCGTGGCCATTTATTAACTTCCAAAGACCTTGTCATTCGAAAACACATTTTAAATTTAATGTGCCTATTTGAAACATCATGGGATAATTCGGAAGACTATTTTGAAGAAATTCATTCTGTTAAGACAGATTTGGTAGAAATGGAAAAGGATGGATTAATCAAAATTGAAGTTACTAAATTAACTGTTAATGAAGCAGGAAAACCATTTGTAAGAAATATATGTATGGCGTTTGATCTCAGGTTGAAACGAAATGCGCCAAATACACAATTGTTCTCTATGACAGTGTAATTACTTGTGGCAACTGGGTTGCTGTTGGACGTACAAACTTATATTTGAAGGAGATATATACGGAATTCCTAATCCTAATCCTCTTAAAATAAATAGAATCCCAATAAAAACTGCGATATATGGAATCGCTTTTTGAATTTTATTTCTAAGAGAAATGGTAATAAAATTATTTAAATAAACAACACTGCTCATCACTGGAATGGTGCCCAATCCAAACAAAATCATATACAATACACCTACGAAAGGACTCTGCATTGCAACAGCACCAAATAAGGCCACGTAAACCATTCCGCAGGGTAAAAATCCATTTAGTAATCCAATTGTGAATAGCGATTTATAACTTTTATCTTTAAATTGACTTCCTAAAGCTGACTTAACTTTAGTAATCGCTTTGAATACTGGCTTGGAAAAATTGAAATTAGCGAATACCTTTTCTGGTGTAACTACAATAAATACGATGAAAATTCCAATAATAATTGATGTTTTTTGTTGGAATCCAGCCAATAAAAAACCTTTACCAAGCATTCCAAAAATAAAGCCAATGGAAGCATATGCAAATAACCTTCCTAAATGATAGGTAATAATCTGGGTGACTTTTTTAGTTTGGTTCATTCGATCCAAAGGCAACATTAAAGCAATTGGACCACACATTCCAATACAATGAAAACTAGAAATTAATCCAAATATTAAAGCTGTGTAAAGCATCCTTTTTATTTATTTTATATCACCTAATTAATATAAATAGTTTCTTTGGTAAGATATGATTTTCCTTCATATTGCCAATCAATATTTATGTCCCAGCGACCGCCTACCAAACTTGATTTAGGTATGAGCAAAGTTGGATTAGACATTGATATTGGCGTATCAAAATCTAATTTTTTGTTAGACGGTCGATAAAGAGACACATTCCCTTTTATTTTATTTGGTAAAAATTCTTTTGGAAAAACCACTGAAATTCCATTTTCAGAAATAGAAATAATCGGTTTTTGATTTAGATTATCAGCATTTCGAATACGATTCATTTCGTCGCCAAAATGAGCATCGTGTTTATAATATTCTTCAACTACCAAATCATTATCGTATTTTGAATTCGATTGAACTTGTACAACAAAATACAATATGAATGTCATAAAAAGTGCAAACGCAATTACAATTGATGTACCCCAGTTAATTTTCATGATTTAGAATTTATTTTAGTCAAAATTTCGAGGTCCTAAAAAATTGGTTTTGCTCGTTTCAATTTTTTTATCGCCATTATAGACCTCTATTATAATTTTTGTTTTATCACTTTCCAAAAGTAAATGATTGATTTCTATAAATAATGTACCTTCATTCATCCCTTGACGAGGCACTTTTAATTCTTGCTCTCCTACTACTTTCAAGCTACCTCTAATTCCTTCCAATTTAAAATGAATATCATTAAAATCATTGTTGGTTTTATTGATAATTTTAAAAGTATAGACATTACTAATGTTCTCCCCTTTATGTTGAAATAGTTGGCCAGGCAATCTTAAAATAGTAGCTTCCACATCGTTTCTTAGAAATAACAAACCAGATAAGATACCTATTAAAATAACCAATACCGCTGTATAACCCTTCATTCTATTGGTAAATTTAAACTTGGCTTTTTTCTCGATTTCATCTTCAGAAGCGTATCTTATCAAGCCTTTAGGTAAACCAACACCTTTCATAATGGTTTCACATTCGTCTATACATGCGGTACAATTTGTACATTCTAATTGCGTTCCATTTCTAATATCAATCCCTGTAGGACACACGTGAACACAAAGATTACAATCGATACAATCTCCTTTACCTGTGGTAGTTCTGTCTTCATTTTTATTATATTTTGCTCGGCCGGCCTCTTTTTCGCCACGAACAAAATCATAGATTACATTAATTGATTTATTGTCCAAAAGAACACCTTGCAATCTTCCGTAAGGACAGGCAATTATACATACTTGCTCTCTAAACCACGTAAAAATAAAATAGAAGACTCCTGTAAAAATAGATAGAGAAATTAAGGTACTCAAATGATTTTTTGGACCCTCTTGAATCATTTTAAATAACTCATCGCTACTAATTAAATAGGCTAAAAAAACATTGGCAATTAAAAATGATAGGAGAAGAAAGATAAACCATTTAAGTCCTTTTTTTGTAATTTTTTCGACATTCCATTCTTGTTTTGATAATCTAATTTGTGCCCCACGATCGCCCTCTATCCAATATTCAATTCTTCTAAAAACCATTTCAAGAAAAATGGTTTGAGGACAAATCCAACCGCAAAAAATTCTGCCAAAAATTACGGTAAATAAGATTACAAACACAACACCAATGATCATGAATAGCACAAAAATGTAAAAATCTTCTGGCCAAAATGGGAATCCAAATATATTGTAACGACGTTCTAATACGTTGAACATCATAAACTGATTACCATTGATTTTTACAAATGGATTGGCCACGAGAACCAATAATAAGAAATAACTAACCCATTTTCTATAGTCATAGAATTTTCCAGACGGTTTTTTAGGATAAATATATTTTCTGTTTCCCTCTTCATCTATGGTCCCAATGGTGTCTCTAAAAGTTTCGTCTTGAAAGTTTGACATTTGAATGGAGGTTAAAAATTAATTGAGAACTATTATTTTTTTACTACTGATGTTTCAACCCAAACTTCGCCATCAGGAGCTTTTGGGTCTAGTGGATTAGTGCCTTGTAATGATAAAACGTAACTTGCTACCTTTTGAATTTCTTTAGGTTTAAGTGTTGCTTTCCATGATATCATTCCTTTTCCATCTCTTCCACCATTGGTAATAGTATGAAAAACATTTTTTATTCCGCCACCTAAAATCCAATTCTTATCAGTCAAATTAGGGCCTATTTGCCCACCAGCATCGGCTCGGTGACAAGCAACACAATTGGTTGTAAAAATTGCTTTACCTATTTTTAATTCAGCTGGATCTGTCAATAAAGTAACTGATTTTTCGTCCATTAAATCGGGAGCAGTTTTAAGATATTCAGCCACTTCAATTTTGGCTTGAGCCATCTCATTTTTGAGTTCCATTTCTTGATTATCGCCACCCATTATTTCAAATCTAACCAAGTAAACAATCCCAAAACAGATACATCCATAGAATAAATAAACCCACCAAGGCGGTAAAGTATTGTCAAGTTCCTTTATTCCATCGTAATCATGTGCTAAAAGTAATTGTTCTTCATTTTCTATAGGTTGCGATTTTGTAAGTGCATTCATTAAATTCTTGTACCAATCACTTTCCTTGAAACTTATTTTTTCAACTTCTTTAAGTTTTGTCTTTTGTTCTTCGGTTAATAATTGATACGTTATTGCATCTATAGCGCCTATCGTTATTTCAATCGCAATTAATAAAAATAAGAATACCAATAAAAATAAAGTAATCATTGGAAACTTAATAAAGGCAGGTCGGTCACCAGAGTCAATAAAGTACTCCATTGCTCCAAAAACAGCAAAGAAAATTAACAAAACTCTTATGTATGCTGGAATTATCTTTTTCATAATAATTTTTTTATAAATTAAATTAGTCTTTTAGTGGAAGGTTACTTAATTCTATAATTTTATCTTTTTTATAAGAGAAAACCCAAAAAGCAAGACCAATAAAAAAGGCAAAGAAAATTAATAACGACAGAATTGGATAGGTTTCAATTCCTTCAATATTTTCTAAATTGTGTTTGATTTGTTCTAACATTACTCTAATTATTTTACGTTTACTTTTACTTTAATATCTGTTCCTAATCTTTGGATGTAAGCAATTAAAGCGACTATCTCTCTTTCGTGCATTGGAACAAAAACTTCCCCTTTTGCTTCAGCTCTCTTTCTACTCTCTTCGTAACTTTTTACAAAATCAGGATCAGACTTTAAATTTTCTTCGATTTTTAATGCTTGAGTTCTAAGATCAATCAATCCATTTGCTACTTGAAATTCAGAATAAGGAACACCCAATTTTACCATGGCTTTCATTTTAATTTGAGTTAAAGAAAGATCCAAAGGTTTATTATCAAACAACCATTTATAAGAAGGCATAATTGAACCTGTAGAAATACTTTGAGGGCTCCACAAGTGATTGAATTGCCAGTTGTCATTGAATTTTCCTCCTTCTCTTAACAAGTCAGGACCAGTTCGTTTTGAACCCCATAAAAAGGGATGATCGTATACAAATTCACCTGCTTTTGATTGAGGTCCATACCGCTCTACTTCACTTCTAAAAGGTCTAACTGACTGGGAGTGACATCCCACACATCCTTCACGAATATATAAATCGCGACCTTCCAGTTCTAAAGGGGTATAAGGTTTAACACTTGGAATTGTTGGAATATTAGATTTTACCATTATCGTTGGAACAATCTGAATAATTCCACCAATTAAAATGGCAACTAAGGCGAAAATTGTCAATTGAATAGGTCTTCTTTCTAACCAAGTGTGATATTTCTCCCCTTTTATTCTGGCGTTTCCAATTTTTTGTAATTCAGGAGCTTCGGCTAATTCATCTTGAACTTTATCATTTGCTCTAACTGTTTGGATGATATTATAAACCAAAACCAACATTCCTATTAAATATAAACTTCCACCTACGGCTCTCATCGTGTACATTGGCATAATTTCTTTTACTGTTTCTAAGAAATTTCCATACATTAAAGTACCGTCAGGATTGAATTGTTTCCACATTGAAGCTTGTGTAAATCCTGCAACATACATAGGAAGGGTATATAAAATAATACCTAAAGTTCCTATCCAAAAGTGAAAATTGGCTAATTTAGAGGAGTACAAAGTACCTTTTGTCATTCTGGGTACCAACCAATAAATCATTCCAAAGGCCATAAAACCATTCCAAGCCATCGCTCCAACATGAACGTGCGCGATAATCCAATCGGTGTAGTGTGCAATTGCATTTACATTTTTTAGAGACAACATTGGACCCTCAAATGTGGCCATACCATAACCAGTTATTGCCACCACAAAGAATTTTAAAACAGGTTCCGTTCTCACTTTATCCCATACCCCACGAAGTGTTAATAATCCATTGATCATTCCTCCCCAAGATGGGGCAATTAACATAATTGAAAATACAACACCTAAATTTTGTGCCCAATTTGGAAGTGCAGAATACAATAAATGGTGAGGTCCCGCCCAGATATAAATAAAAATTAATGACCAAAAATGAACAATTGAAAGTCGGTAGGAGTAAACAGGACGATTAGCAACCTTAGGAATAAAATAATACATTAATCCTAAAAAAGGGGTGGTAAGAAAAAAGGCAACCGCATTATGACCGTACCACCATTGCACCAAAGCGTCTTGAACTCCAGCGTAAACAGAGTAACTTTTCAATGCTGAAACTGGTAATTCTAAACTATTAAAAATATGTAAAACGGCTACTGTTACAAAAGTTGCAATATAAAACCAGATGGCAACATATAAATGTCGCTCTCTACGTCTTAAAATTGTTCCTATCATATTGATACCAAAAACTACCCAAACCAAAGCAATTGCTATATCAATAGGCCATTCTAATTCAGCATATTCTTTGGAAGTACTGTAACCTAAAGGCAATGAAACTGCAGCTGCTACAATAATAAATTGCCATCCCCAAAAATGAAGATTACTTAAAAAATCACTGAACATTCTCGCTTTCAACAAACGCTGAAGAGAATAGTAAATTCCTGCAAACATTGCATTTCCAACGAAAGCAAAAATTACTGCATTGGTATGTAAAGGTCTTAAACGTCCAAAACTTAACCAGGAAATTCCTTCTGTTAAATTTGGGAAAAGAAACAGGAAAGCTAATAGTAGCCCCACTAACATTCCAACTACACCAAAAATTATTGTAGCATAGATGAATTTCTTTACAATTTTGTTGTCATAATAAAATTGTTGCATTTCCATAGATATTAATTATTATTAGGATTAATTTTTCTTTTTTATATAGTTTCAGTTGAATCAACTTTTGGTTTTTTAGAATCTGATTTTATTAGTTCGTCATCAAATAAAATTCGAACAGAAGGAGTATAATCATCATCGTATTGACCTGTTTTCACTGCTCTAATAAAAGCGATAAAGAAACCAATTGCGACCATTATACTAATAGAAATCAATAAATAAATTACACTCATATCCTAAATTTTTAAGCAAAATTACTATTCGGGTTTCTCAATAAATATGACATTTGTCATAGTTTGACTATTTTTTAAAAATGCCATAAACTGACCTAATTAACTAGTATGAATTAATGATTTTGAATAAAAATTACTCATAATTGTTACAAAACTGACTATAGTAATGGTACTTAACGGCATGATGATAGCTGCTACTAATGGCAGCAAGTTTCCAGATAATGCAAAAGATAATCCAACAACATTATACATTAATGAAAGTGTAAAACTCATCTTGATAGTAGTTATCGCTTTTTTTGATAGTTTTAAAAAGTAATTGAGTTTTTGAAATTCGGAGGCATCTAAAATAGCATCACAGGCTGGCGAAAAAACATTTACATTTTCAGAAATTGAAATTCCAATATTACTCTGAGCTAAAGCACCTGCATCATTTAATCCATCACCAACCATCATCACATTTTTTCCAGAATTTTGTAATGATTTTATAAAGTCTAATTTTTGTTCTGGCTTTTGATTGAAAATCATTTGAGTTCCTATGGGTAATAATTTTTCCAATGATTCCCTTTCGCCTTCGTTATCACCAGATAATAGCAATATTGAATAGTGTTTGTTTAATTTGCTAAAAAGTCCTTCTAGCCCTTCTCTATATTGATTTTTAAAGAGATAACAACCAAAATAATCACCATTTATTTTAATGTGAATTGCGGTCCGTTGTAACTTATTTTCAAATTTATCTACATTAGAAATACCTAAAAATTGACTGGATCCAATCTCAAATTTGTTTCCATTGGTTTCAGCCACAATTCCCTTACTAGTAATTTCTTCAAAATGGTTTATTTTAATTTTTTTCCCTTGCGGCAAATAATCATAAAGCATTCGACTCAAGGGATGATTTGAAGTGCGAAGGATATTTCTAATTTGAATCAAATATTCAGCAGATAATTGCAAGCCGTCATAATTAATAACTGATTTATTATTCGTAGTTATTGTTCCCGTTTTATCAAATACAACAGTATCAACTTTCGCTAATTGTTCGATTACCATTGCATTTTTAAGGTAGAATTTTTGTTTGCCTAATAGGCGAAGAATATTTCCAAATGTGAATGGCGCTGTTAAGGCTAATGCACATGGGCAAGCCACAATTAAAACCGCTGTAAAGACATTAAATGCCTTATTTAAATCAATAAAATACCAATATCCAAATCCTATAAATGCAATAATTAATAATATTGGAGTAAAATATCTACTAATTTTATCGGTAATGGTTTTGTGTTTTTGTTCAACATTTTTCTGAAAAACAGCATTGCTCCATAGTTGGGTTAAATAACTTTGAGAAACGGAATGAAGGACTTCCATTTCAATTACTTTCCCAATTTGTTTTCCTCCTGCAAAGACTTTATCTCCAGATTTTTTTGTTATTGGAATGGCTTCTCCAGTAACAAAACTATAATCAATTTCGGTGTTGTCAGAAATTAATATTCCATCCACTGGAATAAGTTCCTGGTTTCTAATGAGCAACCGATCTCCTTTAACAATTTCATAAATTGGTACGCTAAGCTCTAAATTATCTTTGTTAATTTTTGTAATTGCAATTGGAAAATACGATTTAAAATCTCTTTCGAAACTAAGAAAACTATAAGTTTTAATTTGGAACATTTTCCCTAATAGCATAAAGAAAATTAAACCCGTTAAACTATCAAAAAAACCAGAACCGTAGTTATAAATTATATCAATTGTGCTTCTAACAAACATAACAACGATTCCTAAAGCGATTGGAATATCTATATTGAGCATTCTCGATTTTATACTTTTGTAGGCAGAAATATAATAACCGCTTGCAGAATAGAAAAAGCTAGGTAATGCCAGAATGAAAATTAAGATTCTAAAGAAATCTCTATATTGGTCTAGCCAAAATTCTTTAACCTCAAAATACTCAGGAAAGGAAAGCAACATAATATTTCCGAAACAGAAAAAAGCAACCCCTAATTTATAAGTTAAACTGTGGTCAACTTTTTTGATTTCTGTTTCATAATTTTCCAAACTAATATAGGGTTCATAGCCTATTGAACTTAGCAAGTAAACAATTTTTTGAAGTGTTACCAATTTAGGATTGAATGAAATTCTAACTTTTTTTTCAGGAAAATTAACTTGAGAATAGTTTATTCCCTTTTGAAGACGCTGTAAATTTTCCAAAATCCAAATACACGAACTACAATGAATATGAGGAATATTGAGTGAAACAATAGCGTTGGAATCTTCTTGAAAATCCAATAATTTTGAGACAATGCTTTCATTTTCTAAAAAATCATATTTACCTTTAATTTCTTGCGGGGTTGCTCCAGGTGCATTTTCAAAATCGTAATAGCAAGACATATTATTGATGGAAAAAATCTCATAAACAGTCTTACAACCGTTACAACAGAATTTTTTTTCATCAAAATAAATTGCTTCTTGTTTAACAATTTCTAACCCACAATGGAAACAATTTTGTGTGTCCATAAACTTTGCTCATTTTACCTGCAACAAAGTTGGTAAGTTGGTAGCATTAATAATATGATATTTGTCATATTATTTATACGTTTGTAAAACAATTTAATCCCAATCCTTATGAGTAAATGTGAACACTGCATTGTAAGAGAATTTAGCTCGTTAAAGGCCTTAAATAAAGAAGAACTTTTAAAAATGGCTGACTGTAAAACTTCGGTTACGATAAAAAAAGGAGAATTAATATTTGAAGAAGGTGATAATGTAAACGGAATTTACTGTGTAAAAGATGGTATTTGTAAACTCACAAAATTAAGTCCAAACGGAAAGGACCATATTGTTAAACTGGTCAAAAAAGGCGAACTATTGGGGCAACGATCTTTAATTAGCGATGAACCTGTAAATCTAAGTGCTTTTGCTTTGGAAGATATGGAAGTTTGCTTTATTCCAAAATCGGAAATATTAGGTTTCTTTGATAGCAACAATAAATTTTCAATGAATGTGATGAAAACCATTTGTGGTGATTTAAAAGAAGCAGATGAAACTATGGTGAATTTGGCTCAAAAAAGTGTAAAAGAGAGATTGGCTATTACTTTACTTTATTTAGAGAATACCTTTGGGAAAAATGAAGACAATTCATTAAAAATTCAACTTTCCCGAGAAGAATTGGCAAGTATGATTGGAACGGCTTCGGAAAGTTGTATTCGTTTATTATCTGAATTCAATAAATTAGAACTGATTGAATTGAATGGAAAAAAGATAGTATTGAAAAATATTGGTAAGTTGAAGAAAATGGCGGAATAAATTTGTCAAAATTTTCTACCTCTTTTTTGCTTCCTCCCAAAAAACATCCATTTCTGCTAAAGTCATTTCCATTAATGGTTTCCCTAATTCATGCGCTTTAGACTCTAAATATTGAAATCTATTGATGAATTTTTTATTAGTACGCTCTAATGCATCTTCAGGATTGATATTTAAAAAACGAGCGTAATTAATCATCGAAAAAAGTACATCTCCAAATTCAGATTCCATTTTATCTTGATTTCCAGCGGCAACTTCAACTTGAAATTCCTCTATTTCCTCTTGCACTTTATCCCAAACTTGGTGCGGTTCTTCCCAATCAAAACCAACCC
>CALPNL020000023.1 GCA_943324925.2 Chitinophaga pinensis
AATTATTGAGGCTAAAATTATTTTTTTCATAGAAATTTGATTTATAGTTTTAGACGAATTTATTGTTAAAATCTTGCATTCAATTTTTAAATTTATTATTTATTAATTTAGGATATCCAAATTGTTTATTAAATAAAAATTCTTTGTCAGTTAAAGTTAGTAGAAAGGCTACTAAATCAACGCGATCATTATCCGTTAAATTCATTGGTTTTTGAAGTTGCTTTGGTAAGCTTATATTTTTTATTATTGAATTATAATGTTTAATTACTTCTGTTAATTTATTAAATCGTCCATCGTGCATGTAGGGATTTGTAAATTGTATGTTGCGTAAAGTAGGGACTTTAAATTTTAAATAATCTTTTGATTTTTCAGTAATCCGCTGTCTTCCAATATCCATTAAAGTGGTATCTGTTGGAATGCCGTTACTTTCAAATTTGCCATTGGTAAATAAGGGTTCGCTGTGACACGAGGCACAATTAGTTTTAAATAATTGATATCCATTTTGCTCTTGATCGCTAAACAGAGCTTCTTTTCGCATTACTTTATCGTATTTTGAATTGGAGGAAACAAGCATTAATTCAAATTGGGAAAGTGCTTTTAAAACACGCTGCCCCGTGATATTTTCATCGCCGAATGCTGAAATAAATAACGACTTATATTTGTCACTTTTTTGAAGTTTTATAACAACATTGGACAATGTTTCATTCATTTCATCAGGGCTTGTAATAGGGTTCAATGGCTGAACATCTAAATGATTAACTCCGCCATCCCACATAAAAGTTTTTGACCAAGCTAAATTCATCAAGGCCATAGAATTCCTAGTTCCGATTTTTCCATCTATACCATGACTTAAAGAATGATCAACATGAGTAAATCCAGTTGCTTGTAAATGGCAACTCGCACATGATATAGTGGAGTCTTTGGATAAAATAGGATCATAAAAAAGTTGTCTCCCCAATTGAAATCCTTCTTCTGTAAGTGGATTTTTTGAAAAATCATAGTTCGGTTTGGGCCAACCTTTAGGGATATGAAAATAAAGTGAAGTAGGCCTTAATAAAGTAAAAGCAAGTAAGGAAACAGAGAGACATCCCAATAATAATAGAAAGGTTAATTTACTTTTCATAGGGCAAAAATTCTGAAATAGAAAACATTGCTTTTGCTTTGTCAGCAATATCCATGGCTTTTGTACCTGGAATCATAATACTGTTTGTTATTGATAATTTTATTTGATTGAATAATTTAGAAAGATCAACATTAATGTTAAAATTAGAATTTTTAGTTTCTAATTCAATCGTTCTAATTGCATAATTTGGTTTAATATAACCGCCAACGTGAAATTGAAATGCATTGTTTCTAGTATTACAACTTGAACTCTTCCCTTCAATTTTAAAGTTGATGTAACCGCTTTGCCACGCCCAATACATGCCTTTAGTAGGGTCCAAATCTCCAGACAAAGCTCCGGAAACACTAGCTATACTATCAATTCCTAAATAAAATTGTACTTTTTTTACTAAAGACTTTGATTTTATCTGAATAGGAATTCTATGTGTATTTGAGTCTTCAGCGTCAATTAAGTGATAGTTATTATCCTCAGAAATTATGGAATTATCATTAAGAAATAGTTTAACATTAGATATATAAAATCGAAAAGTTTCTAATTGTAAAGTGTCTTTTAATAACGAAATATATTTATTATTTTGAATCAGTGATTCGTTTTCGTATTTAATTTTAAACTGCAAGTAGAAATTTTCTTTTTTTTCTTGAGAATAAATCCATTGAAAAAAAAGAGAAAAAACTAAAATATATATTAATTTACTTCTCATCAATATCTCTTGGAGGTGGAGGAGGTCTATTTTCCTCACCAGGTCTACCATGTCTATCTTGATCCCAGTTTGGTGGCGGAGGTCTGTTTCCTTCTCTAGGTCCTCTCGGATGATCTCGATCTCTAGGTGGTGGAGGCGGTCGTTGCTCATCCATTGGAGGAGGAGGAGGAAAATTTGATTCAGCCTTATTTTCTTTATTGTTATTATCAAAATCAGGTCTTGGAGGAGGCCTAAATTCAGGACGAGGTTTTCTATTTATATTTGAAAATAATTTTTCCAATTCTTCCGTTAAATCATTAAAATCTTCAATTTGTGATTTATTACAGATGTTTTTTATGTCCTGAAAATGCTTAAAATTTGCTTCTTCAATTCTTTCTTGATTGACTAATGTTAATTGTATTAAACTGTCTTTAACCTTACTATTTACTATTGCTTGCTTTAGTTGGGTGTATAATTGCGCTTTTATTACTTTGGTATTACTATTAATTGAATCAATCGTATTTCTATACTCCTTTATATATACTTCATACTTTTTAATTTGATTGGCATCAAAATGCAATTTTTCTATGATAATATCCTTTGGTCTTCTTCGATTTTCTCCCTGATTTGGATTGGGTCTTGTTAAATATAGGAAGCTAATAATACCAAGATTTAGTACTACAAGACCAATTACTGCATAGGTTAATAATTTTATCTTTTCCATTTTAATATAATTGAGTGGTATTTGAAATAGTCGAAATAAGAGTTTCGGTTTGGTTATCAGATTTTGAGGTGCTTGACTTCAAAAATTTTATATTAATTGAAATCAAAAGTGCAAAAGTAGCAGCAGCTACAAGAATCCATTTATAAGAAACTTTATTTTCTAAATTGATTCTGTTTTGAATTTTATCGAAAAGTAAATTATTCGGAAGGACTTTCATCATTCCATTGGCACTTTCCAATATGTCGTTGGTCCAATTTTCAGCTTTCATAATTCTTTAGACGTACATTAATTTATTTTCTTGCGATATTCTTCAAATTTGTTTGAAATTTTATCTTTTAATGTTGATTTTGCTCTAAAAACTAATGATTCTACAGATGAAACACTCAGTTTCATAATTTCTGCAATTTCAGGATTACTCAATCCATCCATTTTTGAAAGTAAAAATGCAGTTTTTTGGTTATCACCTAATTCATTTATAATCTCGAAAAGTAGTTTGGATTTTTCTTTATTTTCCAATAAAATTCCTGGGTGTTCAAAATTGGAAGCATTACTAATTTCAAATTCATTTTGGCTCTTTTTTCCAAAAATAAAAAATCGTTTTTGGCTATTTTTATGTTTGATATAATCCAAGCATTTATTGATTGTAATTCGGTAGATCCAAGTTTTTAGTGAGGATTTTTCTTGAAATTTATCTAGAGAATTATTTATTTGAATAAATACATCTTGTGTAATTTCTTCAGCATCTTCAATGTTTTGTAGATAATTGAGCGCTAAATTATAAACCAACACACTGTATTGATTGTACAATTTTTCAAAATCTATATTATCTAATGCCATTTTGCAATACTATGAAAATTTATTGTTTATTAATAGTATGCTTTGAATTTTGGTTTGAATTTTTTTTAAAAAAGGATTTGTCATATATTTGACCGGAATATTTATAGCCCTGATGGATGGGAAAATCCCGAGCTTTTTAGTGAGGATTGAAAGTACAGCAGGAAATTGCTTCAAAAAAAATAAAAATTGAGATATGAAATTATTACAAGGAAAAACTGCCATTATTACTGGTGCAAGTCGTGGAATTGGAAAAGGAATAGCGGAGATTTTCGCTAAAAACGGAGCAAACATTGCGTTCACTTATAGTTCATCGGTTGAATCAGCTCAGGCTTTGGAAAAAGAGCTAAATGAAATGGGTGTAAAAGCGAAAGGATATCAATCGGACGCCTCTAATTTCAATGAGGCCCAAGCTTTTGTAGATGCTGTTTTGGAAGATTTTGAAACGGTTGACGTACTTATAAATAATGCTGGAATTACGAAAGATAACCTTTTGATGCGCATGTCTGAAGAAGATTTTGACAAAGTAATTGACGTGAATTTAAAGTCGGTTTTTAATATGACTAAAGCGATTCAAAAAACTTTTTTGAAGCAACGCTCAGGTTCAATTATCAATATGAGTAGTGTAGTTGGTGTTAAAGGAAATGCAGGTCAAACGAACTATTCAGCTTCAAAAGCTGGAGTTATTGGATTTTCAAAATCGGTTGCTTTAGAGTTAGGATCACGAAATATTCGTTGTAATGTTATTGCTCCCGGTTTTATTGAAACGGAGATGACAGCAAAATTAAATGAAGAGGTGGTAAAAGGATGGAGAGACGGAATTCCATTAAAACGTGGTGGATCTACTGAAGATGTAGCGAATGCCTGTTTGTTTTTTGCTTCGGATATGAGCGCGTATGTAACAGGTCAAGTATTGAATGTTTGTGGCGGAATGCTTACCTAGAAAAATCTAAGATTTAAAAATTTAAAGTTTTTAAGTGATTTAATTCAGCAATAAATATCAATGACTTCAAACACTATTCTATTAATTTTTTTATCTCTATTAATAGCAGGTGGTTATTCTTATTACAACTATTTTTATAAAGCTAAAATCAAATTAAAAGTACATTTGGTTTTAGCTTTATTACGTTTTATAACTGTTTTTAGTATTTTACTTTTATTGATAAATCCTATTATTACAAATAAAACGCTAGAAATTATCAAAACGCCTTTGGTAATTGCTGTGGATAATTCGAGTTCTATTTCCAATTTAAAAGTAACACAAACTGCCGCAGAATTATACGAGAATTTGTCTTCAAATTCTGAGCTTAAAGATAAATATGATATCCAATCGTATCGTTTTGATTCCGATTTTGAAAGCTCTGACACTTTTGATTTTAAAGGAACACAAACTAATATTGATGCCGTTGCAAAGAATAGTAAAAGCATTAATAAAAACTCAATTTTTCCAACGGTATTAATTACAGATGGAAATCAAACAATGGGCAACGATTTTGTGTTTTCATTTGATCCAAATAATAAAGTTTATCCAATTGTAGTAGGAGATACAACTACCTATTTAGATTTTAGGATTAGTCAATTGAACGCTAATAAATATGCTTTTCATAAGAATAAATTTCCGGTTGAAGTATTTCTTAATTATTCTGGCACGAAGGCAGTCACTTCAAATTTTTCTATTACTCAAGGAAATACTGTTTTAAATTCTCAGATAGTTTCTTTTTCTCCATCAAAGAAATCGGTAGTAATTTCAGTGCTTTTGCCAGCAGATAAAATTGGTTTGCAAGTTTATAAAGCGAGTATACGTTCAAGTGAAAAAGAGAAAAACACGTACAATAACAATTTTAATTTTGCTGTTGATGTTATTGATCAAAAAACGGAAATCGCTTTAATTTCTTCTTTTAATCATCCTGATTTGGGCGCTTTGAAGCGTGCAATTGAAAGTAATGCTCAACGAAAAGTAACACTTCTTAAACCTAAAGAAACCAATGATTTAAGTAAATACAATATTGTAATATTATATCAACCAACTATTGAATTTAGATCCTTTTTTGAAAGAAATACTGATTTAGGATTGAATACCTTTATTATTACTGGGACAAAGACTGATTTTAACTATTTTAACCAACAACAAAAAGATTTGGTTTTTAAAATGAGTTCGCAATCTGAAGATTATATTGCTGAATATAAAGACGATTTTAATTTATTTTCATTGGAAGATATTGGGTTTAGTCAATTTCCACCGTTAGAGAACCCTTTTGGAGTTATATCTACTTCTTCAAATGTCAATATATTATTAGGTTCAACGATTAGAAATATTAATACCAATGCGCCATTATTAGCCTTTTCTGAAAATCAAGGTAGAAGAAGTGCTTATTTATTAGGTGAAAATAGTTGGAAGTGGCGTTTACAGAGCCATGTTGACACTAAGTCTTACGAAAAATACGATACTTTTATTGATAAAATAATTCAATATTTGGCATCAAATGCTGCTAAAAAGTCGCTTGTTGTTACCCATAATGGTTTTTATAATTCGGGTGATGCCATAGAAATTTCTGCTCAATACTTCAATAAAAACTACGAATTGGATGATAAAGCCAATTTAAATATTACTCTAGTAAATAAAAAAACAAAGGCAAAAAAATCGTATGATTTATTGAAATCCAATACCGATTTTAAAGTAAATCTTGATGGATTAGAAGTGGGTAAATATGATTTTGTAGTTAGAGAATTAAATTCAAATTCTGTATATAGTAATTCATTTGAAATAGTTGATTTTGATATTGAAAAGCAATTTGTAAACCCTGATTTAATAAAATTAAATCAATTAGCAACCCAAACTAAAGGGCAAGTTGTATTTCCTGATAAAGTAGATTCTTTAATAAAATCGCTTTTGGAAAACGAGGATTATAAATCTGTTCAGAAAACAATTATCAAGAAAACCCCTTTGATAGATTCGATTTGGCTACTAATTTTAATAATAATTTGTTTAGCAACCGAGTGGTTTGTTCGAAAATACAACGGAATGCTATAAACTATTTTTGATACTTTTTATTCTTAAGCATTTCAGAAGCCGTTTGATAATAAGAAATTGTTTCGTTTTCTAAATCTTTTCTTGGAATTGCAATTGGTTTTTGATCATAAAATAACTGAAATTCAGTGGCAACTTTTGGATTTGGAATCAATGATAATTGCAACTGTTTTACTTCTTGTTTTGGTGAAATAATCGTTAAAATATTATCTTTAATTAAACCTAAATTTTGATACGTAGCAATTAAAGCTCTTGGTTTATAATCTGATTTTAATACATCTTGACCATAAAATTTACTTTGATAGTTAAAATTTAGCATCCCAAAAACCGTTGGCATAATATCAATTTGTGACATCAAAGTATTGAAATGGGAAGGTTGTACAAATCCAGGACTATAAATCATTGCAGGAATTCTATATTTATCTACAGGTAGTTCTGTTTTCCCTGAACTTGAGGCACAATGATCGGCTATAATAACAAAAACAGTATTGGCAAACCAAGGTTGTTTTTCTGCCATTTTGAAAAATTCCCTCATCGCAAAATCGGTATATTTTACCCCACCTTCTCTTGATTTTGCATCGCCCGGAATATCTATTTTACCATTTGGATAAGTAAATGGTCGGTGATTACTAACCGTCATGATGTGATTAAAGAACGGTTTGTTCTGTTTGAATTCTGAATTCATTACTTTAATAGCTTTATTGTACATGTCTTGATCACAAACACCCCATATATTTTGAAAAGTAATTTCATTAGGTTTAAACGTTTTCTTATCTACAATATCATATTCATTTCCGCTAAAGAAATCTTGCATATTATCAAAAAAAGCATCGCCACCATAAAGATATTTAACATTATATCCTTTTTGTTTGAATACGCTTCCTGTAGAAAATTTGTTTTTATTATCTTCTCTCTTTACCACACTTTCACCAGCAGTGGGAGGTAAACACAAAGTCACCGCTTCCAAACCGCGAACCGTTCTGTTTCCAACGGCATATAAATTAGAAAAAACCATACTTTTTGTTGCTAGACTATCCAAAAAGGGAGTGATTTTTCCTTCGTTCCCATACATTTCCATAAACTCAGCGCTATAACTCTCGATGGTAATTAAAACAACGTTTTTATGAATTTCAGGAGAATTACTTTTAATAACTCGCAAGGTTGATTCATTTTTTGAACCAGAAATTTGATTACTTAATAAGGAATACGCTTGATCACTTGAAATGGTTTTGTAAAATTTAAAATAATCCAATTCACTGTTCATGAAGGCTTTATAGAACTTATAGATGCCGTTAGCTTGAAGCTCGTTGACAAAAATATTATCGGAATTTTCTTTATTTGAAAGATTAGGAATGGCGAATAAGGCAATCGCAAATAATACAAAATAAACACCGGTAATCTTTAATTTTTCTGAAAATGAAGGAATGTCCTCTATGTAATTTTTTGACTTACTGACTAAGAAATAAGTTACAACGCCAGCGGTTAAATACAGCGCTGAAAACAATGGAATTACGGGATAAGATTGCATAATGTTTCCGATAACTTCATTGGTGTAAACCAAATAATCTACAGCTATAAAATTAAATCGAACACCGAATTCATTCCAAAAAAAGTACTCGCTAATTGCAGTTTGAAGTAAGATCACTACAAAGAGAAAAATAACAAAACTGAATAACCAATATCTAATTTTAGCTCTGTATTTCGGAAGGAATAATAATAATCCAAATAGGATTGTTTTAATAGCTACGAAAGTAAAACCAATTTCTGGTAAAACTCCTCCATATTCGTTTAGAATAGTATTAAATAACTTAATATAAATTAGTAAAGAAAACAACAACCCAAAGATAATGTATCCGTAAGGTTTAAGGTATTTTGAGTTGGAGATGAATATAAGATACAACCACAAAAAAGCACTTACGAAAGTAAAAACAAAAAGATCGGATAGAAATCCTAAAGTAATTATTTTTATTATTTCAATAATTGAAAATGAAGCTTGGGTTATAGGATGAAAAATTAATATTACACGTAAAATGAAACTTACAATTATATAAAATAAAGCAAGTGTATAAAAAGGTGTGGTTTTTCTTAAAAAAGTCATGATGCTATTTTTTTACAAAAATAAGGAAATTTGAAGTATAAAAATAATCTAACATATCTTCTGATTAGTTTAAAAAACTCTAAGGATAATTATTACTTATTGATAATTAATTGGGGTATATTTGTTTAAAATTATTTAAAAAAATATTTTTATTTATTCAACTGCCAAATTAGTTAATTAAACATTGAACTAATTTTATAATAAAAAAACTACTTAAAAATGGATATAAGCAAATTAAAATCACAATTGCAAATTGAGGTGGATACTGCATTTCTTTACTCAAGTATTGCATCAATTCAATCAGATGAAAATTTAAGCCGAGTATTAAATAGTTTGGCTGACATTGAAAAAGGACATGCCAATCATATGTTGAGAAAAGTCAATGAATTTGACCCAAATTATGAAATGCCGCCACCTTCTTCAAGAGCTAAATTCCAATTAAAAGTTGGGAAATTATTTGGCTATAGCTCCATAATTAGTAGTTTGTCAAGTGTCGAAAAACAATTTGCAGTAAATTACATCAAAAATAAAATTGAAAGTGGAGAAAAGCTCAGTGGTTTTGAACACAATCACTTGAATATAATTGAAGCGGTAAACAATAACAAAGCTTTGAATGTTTCAGGTGGATTATTATCAAAATTCGAAAGCAGACATAAATCCGTTGGAGGAAATGCGCTTAGAGCTGCTGTTTTAGGATCTAATGATGGTTTGGTTTCAAATATGAGTTTAGTAATGGGAGTAGCCGGAGCGGCAGTTTCAAACAATACAATATTGTTAACTGGAATTGCAGGATTAATGGCGGGATCCATTTCTATGGCTTTAGGGGAATGGTTATCCGTTCAAAGTTCTAGAGAATTAAACCAACGCCAAATTGATCTAGAAATGGAAGAATTAGAAGCTTCGCCAGAAGAAGAAAAAAAGGAATTGGTTTTGTTGTATCAAGCAAAGGGGATGAGTATTGAAGAAGCCAGAAAATTAGCGGATAAAGCATTTGAGAGTCCAGAAACAGCCATAGATGCAATTATAAAAGAAGAATTAGGAATAGACAAAGAAGATTTAGGAGGTTCGGCTTGGGAAGCTGCTATAGCCTCCTTTTTATTATTTTCAATAGGAGCAATTATTCCTCTCTATCCATTTATGATTTTAGACGGTCAAAATGCAATACTATTAAGCGTAATTAGTAGTATTGTTGGATTATTTGGAATTGGAGCTGCAATTACATTATTAACAGGTAAGGGAATTTTGTACTCTGGATTTAGACAAGTTGCCTTTGGATTAACTGCAGCAGCAGTTACTTATGGAATAGGAACTTTAATTGGGGTTTCTTTAGCTGGATAAACGAAAAAAGGTATGATATTTATCATTTTATTTATCAATACTCTAAATTATATTTACAATTAATTTATTAAACAAAATTACTATGAACGACGCACACTTACATTTATTGGTGAACCATTTCCCTATTATTGGGACCATTTTTGGTTTAGGGATATTAATTACAGGAATGTTATTAAAAAACAATTCTGTAAAGAATACTGCTTATATTTTATTTATTGTTGCTGCTATTTTTTCAGCTTTTAGTATGGGAACAGGAGAGGGAGCAGAAGAATTAGTTGAAGATCTTCCAAATATTGGAAAACAAATAATTCACGAACACGAAGAAATTGCCGAAAAATTCGCAATCATCATGTACGCAACAGGTCTGTTCGGATTGTTGTCTTTGTATACCTCAATTAAGAATCATAAACTAGCTAAAACAATATCTTTAATTACGTTGGTTCTAGCATTAATGGCTGCAATTTTTGCTAAAAGTGTTGGTACAACAGGCGGTGAAATTCGTCATACAGAAATTAGATCGAACTCTGGTGTAGTTTCAAATGATAATGAAACTGATGTTCCAAAAGAAAAAGACGAAGATTAAATGATTATAATTTTAATTCCCAGGTTCATCTAATAATTGGACTTGGGATTTTAATCTTTCAATAAGCATTGTAATTATTCTTTTATTTAATGCTGAAGCATTTTTTGAGTATAGACTGTATTCCTCAATTTTTAATATTCCAATTGTAATTCCAATTAACAAGTTTCTAAACTTATTATCGTTAAGTATAGTCTTTTCTATATATACCAACTTTTTATCGATTGGAAATTCACCAAAAGGCAATTTATTTTTTTTGATATAGCATTTAAAAACTTCTATATAAAGATCGTTTTGTAATTTTAAAATCGGACGTAAAGATTGATTTTGAAATAATTCTGCTTCAGAGGTTTCAGAAGAAATTTCTCCCAACGTTTCCCCACGAAAAGTATTGATAAATTGATCTCTATTGTTCATAATTTTTTAATTTATTAGTTGCGATCTAATTTAGGAAAACTATGTATAATAAAATGTAATTTTATATTGTATTTTTGTAAAAAAAATAATCAATGAGATTTCACACTCGAAAATGGGTAAAACCAGAAGATTTAAATCCTAACGGAACTCTATTTGGAGGTAAATTATTAGCTTGGATTGATGAAGAATTAGCTCTTTATTCTATTATCCAATTAGAAAATAGCCGAGTGGTAACCAAATACATGTCGGAAATTAACTTTAGAAGTTCTGCCAAGCAAGGTGATATTATTGAAATAGGTATTGACGTTGTAAAATTTGGAAACTCCTCCTTAACCTTAAAATGTGAAGCCAGAAACATGATGACTAGGGAAACAATTATCACCATAGATTCCACCACGATGGTTAGTTTAGGTGACGATGGAAAACCAAAGCCTCATGGAAAAACACAAATTGAATACGTAGCTGATCGATTGAAATAGAACTATTTAGTTACATCAATTGCATTAGGCATTTCACAAATCTCCAAATCAAAATACTTAATTGATGCGAATATATGGTCAAAAATATCTGACATTATGTATTCGTAATTTTCAAATTTTTTGTCGTTAGAAAAAGCATAAATTTCTAATGGAATTCCGTTTTGCGTAGGCTGTAATTGACGACACAGTAAAATCATATCTTTATTTAAACCCGGATGATTGTGCAAATATTGTGTAATATATTTTCTAAACAATCCAAAATTGGTCATATTTCTACCATTTATAGCAATGGTTTTATCTACATTATGAGACGAATTGTATTTTGCAATTTCATCTTGACGGTGCTGAATATAAGAAGTTAACAATTGAATTCTCTTCAAGTTTTCAATTTCTTGGTCTTTCATAAATCGGATGCTACTGGCTTTTATTAAAACGTATCTTTTAATTCTTCTACCATCAGAATCTAACATCCCGCGCCAATTTCGGAAAGAATCTGAAATCATACTATAGGTTGGAATTGTGGTTGTCGTGTTGTCAAAATTCCTAACTTTTACGGTAGCTAAATTAATTTCAGTAACATCTCCATCGGCACCAAATTTATCGAAAGTAATCCAATCTCCAATTCGTACCATATCATTCAATGAAACTTGAACACTGGCTACAAAGCCAAGTATGGTGTCTCTAAAAATTAAAATGATTACTGCTGAAATAGCTCCTAATATAGCAAGTAGGTTTTTAGTATCGATATCGAAAATTTCAGATACAATTATGATAGTTCCAAAAATCCATAAAACAATCATAATTACTTGAATGTAACTATCAATTGGCTTATCACTAAATTTAGGATCTTGTTTTAAATAATCTCTGATCGCATTAAAAATTGTTCTAATAATCCAAAGCACGAGTAAAACAATATAAACTCCAACTAATTTACCAAATACTGTCTCCCAATAAACAAATTCATTTAAAATTATAGGAACTGATTTATAGACGAATAATAACGGAATTAAATGTGCGATATATTTTGCCGTTTTATTTGAAACTAACAAATCGTCAAATTTAGTCTTGGTTTTTCTAGCAATAAATATCATTGCCGTTACCAATACAATTCTAAATATTATATAAATGGAATAGGCTAGCGCACAAAGTAATATGGAATTAACAAGTACGCTTACATAAGATGCAATGGATGGATTAAAACCAATTTTTAGTAATAAATAATTACACCAGCTGAATATTGATTCTATTATTTTAATCATATTTTAGATATTTTCTTTCGATATAAAAAGTTGCAAATGGTAGGAGGGAAGCCAATAATACAATTCCTAGGTTAATTAAATTCCAATTTTGAGATTTTTTGATTATCAATGCTAGTAAGATATATCCGATAAAAAGTAATCCATGAGACATTCCAATTGGATATAATAATTGATGGTACAATTCGAAATTATTCGGTTTAACTAATAACATATTTGTAAATAATGCTAAATAGGATATACCTTCAAGAATTGCGACCGTTTTGAAAATTTTGACCATTTTAATTTTAATAATAGTTACAAATTTAATTAATATCATGTATTTATTTACACAGATTCAAAAAGTAATTTACATTTGTGATAACATAAACAGCATAATGAGTAAACGAGACTTAAAGAATTACCTAAGCGAACTCAATAAAGAGCAATTAGAAGAGCAAGTTATTAATTTATATGATAAATTCCCAACGGTTAAAACTTTTTTCGATTTTGTCTTTAAACCCAATGAAAGTAAATTATTGCAGGACTTTAAATTAAAAGTTTCCAATGAGTATTTCCCTGTAAAAATTAAGAAAGCGAAAGCCCGAAGATCGGTTGCTCAAAAAATGATAAAGCATTTTATTTCCCTTGGAGTGGATCCATTTGTAACTGTCGATGCTATGTTGTATTCTATTGAAATCGCTCAGACCTATTCTTCAGAAAAAGAAATTAAGCAGGAATTGTTTTTCAAAAGTATGTTAAACTCTTTCCAACAAGCAGTAAGTTTTATGATTGAGAAGGGCGTTTTATACGACTTTAAAAATAGGGTGGAAGCGATTAGAGCGGAAGCTGAAAATCAAGATTGGTTCAATGTATTTGAATTTAATTCTATTGTTGAAAAATTTGATTATTAAAAAAAACTAAAATATAAATTCAATATGCTCAAATAACCCTTTTTTAAACGTATTTTTGCAAAAATTACAATTTTAAAAATGCCGGATAAAGAGTTAGATATTGAAATTGAAGATAAGAAAGAACTTTACGGATATCAACAATCTGATATTGACGTCATTTTTGAGCGTTTAGATAACGCACCAAGTAATCATCATTTATTGTATCAACTGCCAACAGGAGGAGGTAAGACCGTAATTTTTTCTGAAATCGTTAGACAGTATATTGCCAAACACGATAAAAAGGTAGTGGTTTTAACACACCGAATTGAATTGTGTAAGCAAACTTCAAAAATGCTGAAAGGTTTTGACGTAAAAAACAAAATTATCAACAGCAATATTAAAGAATTACCTGATCAAAATGATTATTCCTGCTTTGTGGCTATGGTTGAAACTTTAAAAAACCGTATCAATGATGAAAAGTTACATCTAGATAATATTGGTTTAGTAATTATTGACGAAGCACATTATAACTCTTTCAGAAAATTATTGAGTTCCTTTAAAAACTCCTTTATTCTTGGTGTAACCGCAACTCCATTAAGCTCCAATGTAAAATTACCAATGAATGAAAACTACGATGAATTAATAGTAGGTGATACCATTGCTTCATTGATAGATAAAGGATTTCTTGCAAAAGCGATTACTTATAGTTATGATGTAGGTTTAACCTCTTTGAAAGTTGGAATTAATGGCGATTATACTGTAAAATCATCAGATGATTTGTATTCTAATATGGTAATGCAAGAGAAATTATTGCACGCTTATACAGAGAAATCATTAGGGAAAAAGACACTAATTTTCAATAATGGAATCAATACATCATTATTTGTATATGAAACATTCAGAGAAGCGGGTTATGAAATTCGTCATTTAGATAATACTTGTAGTACTGAAGAAAGAAAAGAAATATTGAATTGGTTTAAGAAAAAACCAGATGCAATATTAACGTCGGTAGGAATATTAACTACTGGTTTCGATGAGCCTACAGTGGAAACAATAATTTTGAATAGAGCAACTAAATCATTGACTTTGTATTATCAAATGATCGGTCGTGGTTCAAGAAAATTACCTAATAAAGACACTTTTGTTGTCATTGATTTAGGAAATAATGCAGCTAGATTTGGACTTTGGAGTGAACCAATTGATTGGCAACATATATTTAGATCTCCAGAATATTACCTTGAAAATCTTCGGGATGATATTGAAATTGAAAGGTATTTTAAATATCAAATGCCCCCAGAATTAAGACAAAGATTTAAAAACTCCCCAGAAGTAACCTTTGATATCGTTGAAGAGCATAAGAAAATTATAGCTGGTAATTTACGATCAAAGATAGTTTTAGAACGTTCGCTAGAGCAACATGCGCTAATGTGTGTAGACAATTCAGAAGATTTAAGAGAAGCTAAAATTCTTGCCCGTGAGCTTCATGATGATATTGAGTGCAGAATGAAAAGATATGCTTCTTGTTTAAGCCATTGCTCTAAAAATTATCGGGAATGGTTGGTAGAAGATTATAAGATCAAATTAAATCTTTTAATTGGGAAGAAAATTAGAGAATCACTATTTGATTAATTATCTAAATGTATAATTTATTTAAATAATTATAATATATTGATTTTAAATAATTTAAATTAAATAATAAATTATGTCAAAACAATTTTTAGATTTAGGAATTTCAGAAATAATATTAAAAGGACTACACGATTTAAATATTGAAATTCCAACAGAAATTCAAGCAAAATCAATTCCTGTAATTCTTAATGATAAACATGATTTTGTTGGATTAGCAAAAACAGGGACGGGGAAGACCGCTGCTTTTGGCTTACCATTACTTCAATTAATAGATTTCAAATCAAATGTAATTCAAGTGGTAATTTTAGTTCCAACACGGGAGCTAGGCCAACAAATACTGAATAATTTCCAACAATTTTCTAAATATTTACCAGAAATTTCGATTACCTCTGTTTGTGGCGGAACACCTATTAAACCTCAAATCGAGCAATTAAAAGAAGTGAATCATATTGTAATTGCCACTCCCGGTCGATTAATTGATTTAATTCAAAGAAAAGCAATCAATATAAAGGAAACCAACTATTTAGTTCTTGACGAAGCTGATGAAATGGTTACGGTATTGAAAGAAGGATTGGATGAGATTATAGCGGAATTACCAAAAAATAGAAGGACTTTATTGTTTTCAGCAACTATGCCGGGAACAATCAAGCAGCTGATTCAGAATTACCTATCTAAACAGGTAACACAAGTAAGTGTTAACATGGAAACTACTGGTAATCAAGGTATAGAACATCAATATATAGTGGTAGACCCAATTGAAAAATTAGATGTTCTCATGCATTTCCTTAATTCAAAAGAAGGTGAGCGCGGAATTATTTTCTGTAAAACAAAAGCTGCTGTCAATAAACTAGCTAAGAACCTTGCTATCAATAGATTTTCATCAGGAGCACTACATGGAAGTTTAACACAACCCATTCGAGATAGAATTATGGGACAATTTCGAGAAGGTCACATCAACATACTGGTAGCAACTGATCTGGCAGCTCGTGGAATTGACGTTCAGGAAATTAGTTATGTCGTTAATTATCATTTGCCGGATACCTTTGAAACGTATGTTCATAGAAGTGGACGAACCGCTAGAGCTGGC
>CALPNL020000024.1 GCA_943324925.2 Chitinophaga pinensis
AAAAATACGATCTACTTAATGCGTTTTTCATTTGGACCTTCGAAAATTCCGCAATGGAAAAGGGAGCAGTTTCCAAATGTCACCTATGATGAATACGAGTATTTAAAATCATCGGTAAATAATACCAAAGAAATGTGTTATCAGATGTTTACTGCAAGCCAATCCTTAAAATATGAAGCGAACATTGTAAGTGATGTAAATGTTTTTCCAGTTTCTCATGAAATAATTGATATTCAAGGATTAGAATTTCAAGAAGGCCGATTTTACAATGAAGCGGAGGCCAATTCAGGTGCAGCGTTAGTTGTATTAGGAAATGAAGTGGCGCAAGGGCTATTTGAAGGAACTGATCCTATTGGAAAAAACATTAGAATGTACGGTCAAAAATTCACAGTTGTAGGTGTTTTGAAAAAACAAGGTGCAGGTATTTTTGGTGAAAGTGATGACACTTCAGTTTATATACCAGTGAATTTTCTCAGAAGATTATACGGTGATAACAACGATTCAATGACTCCAGTAATCGTAATTAAACCTGAAAAAGGGATCGATATGGAAGCTTATAAAGCGGAATTAACTCAAAAATTGAGAAACTACCGCGGAATGAAAACAGGCGAAATAGACAACTTTTTCATTAATGTACTGTCGGGTTTCACCGATTTATTGGACGGTATTATTTCTAAAATGAATGTTGTAGGTTGGATTATCAGTGGATTCTCCTTATTGGTTGGCGGATTTGGAATTGCCAATATTATGTTTGTTTCGGTAAAAGAACGAACCAATTTAATTGGAATTCAAAAATCATTAGGGGCAAAAAATCGTTTTATCTTATTCCAATTTTTATTTGAAGCAGTTATTTTATCTGTAATTGGAGGTTTAATTGGACTTATTTTAGTTTGGCTGATTTCAATTATTTTAACCAATGTATTGGATTTCGAATTTGTTTTGGGAATTGGAAACATACTTTTAGGAACTGGATTGGCGGCAGTGATCGGATTGATATCAGGAATTTTACCAGCCATTTCAGCCTCCAAATTAGATCCTGTCGAAGCCATTCGAACGGGAATGTAAATAATATTAAATAAAAAAAACTCAAAGCTTACTTTGAGTTTTTTTATGTCTATGTTTTATAAATTTATCTTACTTCTTGATTTAAAATCAAATCGATGTATAAATTAATTTTATCTTTTAATTCTTTTCTTGGAACTATAAAATCTAAGAAACCATGTTCCAATAAGAACTCTGCTGTTTGAAACCCTTCGGGCAAATCTTTACCTGTGGTGTCTCTCACTACTCTTGGTCCTGCAAATCCTATTAAAGCCCCTGGTTCAGAAATGTTGATGTCACCTAACATAGCGTAAGAAGCAGTTGTTCCTCCAGTTGTTGGGTCGGTACATAAAGAAATATAAGGAATCCCAGCTTCAGCTAATTGAGCTAATTTTGCCGATGTTTTTGCCAATTGCATTAAAGAATAAGCCGCTTCCATCATTCTCGCTCCTCCAGATTTTGAGATCATTACAAATGGAATTTTATTTTTTATAGAATAATCTATCCCACGTGCAATTTTTTCACCAACAACAGCTCCCATAGAACCACCTATAAAGGCAAAATCCATACAACAAACCACCAAATCATTTCCTTTGGATTTTCCAACACCTGTTCGAACCGCATCTTTCAATTTGGTTTTTTCCATAGCATCTTTCAATCGCTCAGAATATTTTTTAGTATCCACAAAATGCAATGGATCTTTCGATGTCATTTTAGCATCTAATTCCTTAAATTCATTATTGTCGAATAATATTTCGAAATATTCTTTACTTCCAATTCGAACATGAAAACCATCTTCTGGGCTAACCCAAAGGTTTCTTGCTAATTCGTCGGCATCAATAATTTTTCCTGTTGGAGATTTATACCATAATCCTTTAGGAACATCTTTCTTGTCCTCTGTTGGGGTAGTAATTCCTTTTTCTGTTCTTTTAAACCAAGACATAATTTTAATGGATAATGGATAATTGACAAGGAATAATTATTAATTGTCAATTATCAATTGTTAATTACAAAGTGTTTACGTTATTCAAATCTGCGAAAGCTTGTTCTAATCTCGCATTGAATGTCATTTCTCCTTCACGAACCCATTTTCTAGGATCGTAATATTTTTTATTTGGTTGCTCAGCACCTTCTGGATTTCCGATTTGGGTTTTTAAATAATCTATATGATTGACCACATAGTCACGAATTCCTTCGGTATAAGCAAATTGTAAATCGGTATCTAAATTCATTTTCACCACACCATATCCAATAGCTTCTCTGATTTCTTCCAATGTAGATCCTGATCCACCATGAAACACAAAATCAACTGGATTATTTCCAGTATTAAATTTTTCCTGAACGTAAACTTGAGAATTTTTCAAGATTTTAGGAGTCAATTTAACATTTCCTGGTTTGTATACCCCATGAACATTTCCGAAAGAAGCAGCAATAGTAAAACGCGGACTCACTTTCAATAATTCTTCGTAGGCATAAGCAACTTCTGAAGGTTGCGTGTATAATTTTGAACTATCAACATCAGAATTGTCAACTCCATCCTCTTCGCCACCAGTAATTCCAAGTTCAATTTCTAATGTCATCCCCATTTTGCTCATTCTAGCTAAATAAGTTTTGCAAATTTCGATATTCTCTTCAATTGGCTCTTCTGATAAATCGATCATATGAGAACTGTAAAGAGGTTTTCCAGTTTCAGCAAAATGAGCTTCACTAGCATCTAATAATCCGTCAATCCAAGGCAATAATTTTTTTGCACAGTGATCAGTATGAAGTATAACAGTTGCTCCGTAAGCTTCTGCTAAGGTATGAACGTGTTTTGCTCCAGCAATTCCACCTAAAATAGCGGCTTTTTCATTTGCGTTAGACAAACCTTTTCCAGCATTAAAAATACATCCACCATTAGAAAATTGGATAATAACAGGGGCGTTTAATTTTGCAGCAGTTTCTAAAACACCATTAATCGTGCTTGAACCGGTTACATTTATTGCAGGAAGGGCAAATCCTTTTTCTTTTGCATAGCTAAAAATTGCTTGAACTGAATCGCCAGTTGCAACTCCAGCTTTGATGTTGTGTGACATTTATGTGTTGTTTTATTATTTATAAGTCCGCAAAATTAATAATTTATAAAATTAGAATGGATAATTAATTCCAATATTTATTACAGATTTATCTAAATTATAATCTTTAAACCATTTTCTTCCATCTTCTTCGGATGGATTATAGGTTTTGAATCCTAAATCCATTCTGACAATAAAAAAGTTAAAATCATATCTAAACCCAAACCCTGAACCAATAGCACTGTTTTTTAATGAATTTATATTTTTAAATACATATTTTTCATCATCAACATTGTCTAGAACATTCCAAATATTACCAGCATCAATAAATAGAGCGCCATTTAACTGACCAAATAAATTAAAACGAAGTTCGGCGCTTAGAGCTAATTTTAAATTGGCCTCATTAAAATCATTTATTCCACCACTTGCGCCAGGACCTAAACCATAGGATTGCCAAGCTCTATTGTCATTGGTTCCGCCTGCAAAGTAACTTCTAGAAAATGGAATGTTGTTAGAATTTCCGTAAGGAATTGCAATTCCAGCAAAGGAACGAATTGCCAGTATTCGTTTTCGATGTAAATCCCATAACTTAATAAATTCGCCCTCTACTTTAAAATACTGAGAGTAATCTACTTCAAAAAACTTGTTAGTGCTTTCTTGATTATCTAATTGTTTCGAAGCTCTAGCAAGAAGCGATAATAAGTTACCGGCAGATTCTATTTTTCCTCTGAAAATCATAAAATCGTTATCGTTTTGATCTTTTTTTGTATTCTCAGAGTAATTATAACTTGTAGAAACAATTAAATCATTCTCGGTTAATCTTCTTCTCCTTTCTTCGATACTTCGAATGGTTTTATAATCTTCTGCTGAAGGAATTATAGTTGGGTTTGAACCTAAAATATCATTTGTAAATCCATTGGTGCCGCTTTCAATAATTAATTCTTGATTACTATTAAAATAATTTGGATTTACTGCATAATTTGGATTTTGAGCCAATGAGTTTAAGACATAATACGATGATTTGTAAATATTAAAATAGTTACTTGTATTCACATTTTTTACAAATTGGATGTTCAACAACTCAAGTCTAGCCTTAACACTCTCATTGGGGTTCCAATTATAATTAAGGGAACTCGTAAAATTTTGCTTGTCCAAACCAATGTTTTCTTGCTTGATATAACCTACGGCTAAACTGGTGAAAGGCAACATTCTTTTTGGAATTATTCGCTCTGTTTTAATTGGAAAAAATACCCTTGGCAAATGGAGTTTAATATCAAAACCATATTCCGAAACATTGAAAAAGCTATTATTGATTTTTGCTACTTCTTTTGAGGAACCTATATTTCCTCTAGCAGACAATTCTAATGTTTCCGCACCTTGAAATATATTTCTAAAGGAAACAGAGGTACTTGCTGTTATACCGATATCTTGAATTGCCGAATGGGTAAAGTCAAAGTTGTAACCAAAACTTAATTTAGGTCTTGGTGATAAATAGATATTTGTAATTAATGAATTTTCATTTTTTGGATCAACTACATATTGAATTAACGGATAGTTAAAAACACGCAATCCGCCCAAAGACCTAGAAGTTAAAGTTGTATTTATATCTGAAAAAGTACTGCCCTTAGAAATAAAAACAGCGTCAGTGATCGCTTTTGGTCTGTATTTTAATTTTGAAACGCTATATAAATTGAAATTATTAAAGGAAACACTATCTAAAATAGTTTCATTTGTTTTTGAAGTCAGATTGTCTGTGTAAATATTTACATTACTAATTTTATACAATTTAAATGGGATTATTTTAGTAGAATCGCCAACTCTTATCGACTGATTTTCAATGTTTAAATCAATATTTGCTTTACTGTTAGCATTTAAAGTGTCAATGGAATAATTGATGTAATTTTGTTGAAAATAATAGGCGCCATTATTTCTAAAATGAGTAGTAATTCTATTTCTCTCGGCATCAAAATCGATTTTATTGTATTGTTTTCCCGTTTTTAGGAAGGCCAATTCCTTAGTTGTTTTGTAGAGTGAATCTAAAATTGTGGTTTTAATATTCACATTAATTGTATCCAATATAAACGGATTTCCTTTAGTAACGCTGTATTTTATTGAGGCTTTTTTATTGTTAAGGCTATCAATTTTATAATTGCCTTTTAGATTAAAATAACCTTTGTCAAAATAATAAGATTGTAGTCTTGATAAAGATCGATCGGTGCTTTTTTGATCTAATAATACAGGTTCCTCTCCTGTTTTTTTAAGAAAACTGTGTATCCCCGAATAATAAAAGGATTTTCCCAAACGGTCTACTTGCTTTTTTGAAAGCCATTTTGCCATTGCAGTATATTTATCAGGGTTATTGATAAATTTTGCTTTAAATGTAGAATCTGGGTTTGGGTTTGCCAAGTTAAAAATATTCAATCGTAAGCGGTAGCCAAGTAAAGAACTGTTCGGTTTTTGATACAATTGATTGGTTACGTCTTCGTTACTTTCTTTTTTCCCGTCAACTAAAATTTCATTTTTAGTCAGTAGCATTTTTCCATTTGGAACTCTTCTTAAAGAATTACAAGCAGAGATTATTACTGCAATTAGAATAAATAATGATATTTTTGTAGTCTGGTTTCTCAAAGGATGTCAAATATTTAATTCAAAAGTACATTATTTCTATGGTTAGTAAAAACCAAATAAAGTTTATATCTAGTTTGCATCTAAAAAAAAATAGAATTGCAAGTCAATTATTCATTGCTGAGGGTGTAAAAGTAATTCAGGAATTGTTGAATTCCAACTTTATATTAGAACATTTGTATAGCACCGAACCTTTGTTTGATGCCCTTCAGGCTGATTTAAAATCGATAATTTCTGAATCTGAATTAAAGAAAATAAGTGCTTTAACAACACCTAATAATTGCTTGGCAGTTTTTAAAATACCTGCTTCAATGCCAATTGAAGAAAAGGGTTTAATCTTAGCTTTAGATGATATTCGCGACCCTGGAAATTTAGGCACTATATTGAGATTGTGTGATTGGTTTGGAATTTTTCAAGTAATTTGTTCGGAACAAACGGTCGATTTGTTCAACCCAAAAGTAGTTCAGGCAACCATGGGTTCCATTTCTAGAGTCAATGTGAGTTATGTAAATTTAAAATCATTTATCCAAAATTCTTCCTTACCAATATTTGGCACTTTTATGGATGGCTCCAATGTTTATAAAGAAAATCTACCGAAAGAAGCGATTGTAATTATGGGAAATGAAGCCAATGGAATTTCTCAACAAATTGAAAACAGCATTAAAAACAGATTAACAATTCCACGTTTTGGCGATTTACAACTTACAGAAAGTTTAAATGTAGCAACTGCAACAGCAATAATTTTAAGTGAATTTAGAAGATAATTTTCTTTTAATGAAAAGTAAAATTAATTAGAATCGCCCTAGTTTTCATCGATTCTATATTGGTAGTCCAAGGACTTAAAGGATCATTATCTCGAATCAATTCATCTTCCAATCCGAAAACGCCTCGTATTGAAGGAGAAAATTTAAAGTATTCAAAATACAAATCTATTCCAAAACCCAATTCGTAATTGGATGTCCAAGATTTCACTCTAAAGCGTTGCTGAAAATTATCATCGGTAGAATTGGAATTGCTCCCTAAATTTAAAGTTCCAGAAACTCCTGCAGTTAAATACGGACGAACATTTCCAGTTCTTAATGCAGAAAATTTTAGTAATAATGGAAGATGGATATAAGTCGATTTTACTTCTCTGTAGGCATCAATTTCTCTGATTAAATTTGGGAATCTTAGATTTCTTTGGGTATAATATAAACCCGGTTCAAAGCGTAAATTAATATATTCATGAAGCCTTAAATCACCTACCAAACCAACATTAAATCCAGTAGTGCTTTCAACTTTAACATCTTCATATTGTAAACTTTTATAGTCAATTTTAAAACCATAAGAATTAAAACCTAAAAAATAACCCCAATACACTTTAGATTTATCGAAGTTTTCTAAGTTCACAAGCGGATCATAGCTGAACATCCCTTTTGTTTGGGAAAATCCAATGCTTGAAAACAGTAGAAATAATACGATTATTCTTTTTTTCATTTTAAGATCCTATTCAATTTATTTTTTTGAAGCCGAATAAATGGTTGCAACACCAAATGTTTGAGGCATCGCTTTCACCTCTATAAACCCAATTTTTCTTAAAATATTGTTTAACGCTTCTGCATAAGGAAAAACAGATGCTGATTCTGATAAATATTGGTACGCAGAATCGTCTTTTGAGAATAATTTTCCAATTAATGGGAGTATATTTTTAGAGTAAAATGTATAACCTTGTTTGTACGGAGTTTTATCTGGGACCGAGGTTTCTAAAATTACAAATATACCGGTGGGTTTTAAAACTCGAAGAATTTCAGCCAACCCTTTTTCTAGATTTTCAAAATTCCTTACCCCAAAAGCAACCGTAATTGCATCAAAAGTATTATCCTCAAAGGGCATGTTTTCGGAATCAGCTAAAATCATTTCTATTTTATCCGATAGATTTTTTGCTTTAATTTTATTTCTTCCTACTTCCAACATTCCAGCTGAAATATCCAAACCAATAATTTTTTCAGCACTGGTATTGGTCATCAAAATGGCTAAATCTCCTGTTCCTGTTGCAATATCTAAAACGGTTTTAGGATTTTTATCCGAAACCAATTTCAATACTTTTTTACGCCATTTGATGTCGATACCAAAAGAAATAACTCGGTTTAAACCATCATAATTTCCAGAAATAGTATCAAACATTTGTGCAACTTGCTCTTTTTTCCCTAATTCCGAATCTTTGTACGGGGTAATATTCTTAGACATGGAGTATTAATTTTGGGCAAAGGTAAGTATTTAATTATCTTTTAAGGAAGGTTTGAAAGCTAAATTCGTGCGCGTGTTTCTCATCTTTAGGATGAAATTCTTCCTGTATTAATTCCCATTTTGAAAAATCAATTTTAGGTAAAAAAGCATCTGCTTCAAAAGTTTCCTTAATTAAGGTAAGTTCAATTTTATCGATATAGGGAAGCCCTAATTCGTAAATTTCTGCACCCCCAATTAAAAAGGTGTCTTCATTTTTTGGGCAAATGGCAAAGGCGCTTTCAATACTGTTTACCACAATACAGCCTTCTGGAGCATAATTTTCTTGACGTGTAATTACCACGTGAGTTCTATTTGGTAATGGTTTTGGAAAACTCTCGAAGGTTTTTCTCCCCATAATTATATAGTGACCCGAAGTAAGATCTTTAAAACGCTTAAAGTCATCTGGCAAATGCCAAATAATTTTATTGTCTTTTCCAAGAGCATTATTTAAAGAAGTAGCGGCAATTAGTATTTTCATTATGTAAAATGATTAGGGATAGTAAATTCAGAATAAAAAGGTCAAAGTTACAATTTAGCAAATTAAAACCGTAAATAGTATTAGATTTTTATACTTGATTCTCTGGGAATTATTTGAGTTTTTAATTCCATTATTTTAGGGCTAAATGGGATATCTTCTTTTCTACATTGCATTTCTTCCATTAGTAAATTAAAAGATACAATTCCCATTTCATAACTAGGTTGGTCCACGCTGCTTAATCTTGGCGTAATTACTTTCGACATAAACCAGTTACTAAAACCAATAATTGCAATGTCTTTTGGGACATTAATTTTCTTTTCATTGAAATAGGTTAACACCCCAACAGCCACTAAATCGGTAATCACAAAAATTCCATCTACGTCATGATGTTCTTCTAAAATTCTTTTTCCAAAAATTAATCCTTCTTCAAAAGTTACATTTTCACAGGTATAAATTAAACTTGGATCAAATGGGATGTCATTTTTTTCTAATGCTCTTTTGTAACCAATAAATCGATCAATGGCGTTTTGAGGATTTACAGGTCCGCGAATGTGTGCAATTTTCTTACATCCATTATCAATTAAATGTTGAACCGCTTCTGCAGCTGCCTTTTGATCATTTATAATTACTTTTGAGCTTGGAATTAATTTTGAAATTTTATCAAATTGCACAAATGGAATTTTTCTTCTAATAATTTCTTTTAAATGTTCATCATCATTAGATTCATTTGAAAGTGACATAATTATTCCATCTACTCTTTTATTAATTAACAATTCAACTTGCTTTTTTTCTAATTCTAAAGATTCATTTGATTGAAGTATAATTACTAGGTAACCATTTTTTTCAGCTTCAGCAATAATTCCGTTTACTACATTGGAAAAAAAGTGATGAACTACTTCAGGAATTATTAGACCTATTGTTTTAGACTCTTTTGTCCTTAAATTTACTGCAAAACTATTTGGAGTATATTGAAGCTCTAGGGCAAGTTCATTAACTCTTTTTTTTGTGTTTGGGCTAACATCAGAATAGTTCTTTAAGGCTTTCGAAACGGTGGTAATCGAAATCCCTAAAGTTTCTGCAATTTGTTTTAAAGTAGTTTCTTTCATAATTACAAATATCATAAAAAAATATTAATTAAAAATCGAAAACGTTTTCGACTAAATCGAAAACGTTTTCGATTTAAATTCGTAAAAATAAGTTCTTATAAAAATTAATTTCGTAACACTATTAACAATAAATTATTAATCTTATAATTTTAAACTATGAAAAGAATTACTTTACTGAAAAGGTTTGGATTATTGTCGGCTATAATGTTCGCCAATTCAATGTTTTCACAAAATGCTAAAGTGGTTGCGGATTCTACCAAAACAAATTCTCTTGAAGAGGTTTTTGTAACGGGTGTAGTCAATCCAAAAACCAAAATTAAATCAAGTGTATCAATTACAACTCTAGGAGTTAAACAAATTGAACAATCGGCACCAAGATCTACTGCGGAAATTTTTAGAAGTATTCCGGGTATCCGTTCAGAATCTACAGGTGGAGAAGGAAATGCTAACATCGCTGTTCGTGGTGTTCCAATTTCTTCTGGTGGATCTAAATATTTACAAATTCAAGAAGACGGACTTCCAGTTCTTTTATTTGGAGATATTGCATTTGCAACAGCAGATATCTTTACAAGATTTGATGGAAATGTAGCCAAAGTCGAAGCAATTCGAGGGGGTTCAGCTTCTATATTATCTTCTAATTCTCCTGGAGGTATCATTAACTTTATTAGTAAAACAGGAAAAGTTGAAGGAGGTTCTATGAGTACTAGCTTTGGTCTTGATTACAATAATTTTAGGACTGACCTAGATTATGGAGCAAAAATCGGTGATGGATTGTATTTTCATGCTGGTGGTTTCTATAGAACTGGTGAAGGAGTTAGACAAGCCGGTTTTACAGCAAATAATGGAGGTCAAGCTAAATTTAATCTTACAAAAGAATTTGATAAAGGTAGCGTAACTGTTTATGCTAAATTTTTAGATGATAGAGCTGCTGCTTATATGCCAATGCCAGTTCAAGTATCTGGAACTAATGCTAATCCAAATTGGGGAAGTATTTCAGGTTTTAATGCTACAAAGGGAGCGTTGCAAACTGTATTTTTATCACATAATGTAGGAATTGGCCCTGATGGTCAACTTAGAAGAGGTAAAGTTGCTGACGGAATGAACCCAATTTCAAAATCTATTGGAATTAATGCTGCTTTTGATTTGGAAGATGGTTGGAAAATCACTGAAAACGGAAGATTTACAGCTAACTCAGGTGGATTTATTTCTCCGTTCCCTTCAGAAGTAGGTACAGCGGCGTCTATTGCAAGTTCATTTGGTGCAGGATCTACTTTGTCATTTGCAAATACTGGAACTGCATTCAACAATCCAAATGGTTTAGTTGCAAGAATTCACATGTTTGATACTCAATTAAATGACTTCAACAACTTCATGAATGATTTAAAAATTTCAAAAAACTTCGATAAAGTTGCTTTAACTGCGGGATATTTTAAATCTATCCAAAATATTTCAATGTCTTGGATGTGGAATTCATATTTACAAGAAGTTTCAGATAACAATGCTCGTTTAATTAATGTTAGAAACGGAGCTGGAAATTTATTGTCTCAAAATGGACTTTATGCTTATGGAGTTCCTGCTTGGGGAAATTGTTGTACAAGAAACTACGATACTCAATATAATGTATCTGCTCCTTATTTAAATGCATCATTTGAAGCTAACGACCAACTTTCTATTGAAGGTGGAATTCGTTACGATATGGGGATGGTAACAGGTTCATTTGCTGGTAGCTCACAATCTGCAATAGACATCAACAACGACGGAATTATTAGTGCTCCAGAAACTAGTGTTTCTTCTATAAATACTGCAAATACTACCGCTGTAAACTACGATTACAATTATGTTTCATATTCTGTTGGAGCTAATTATGCTTTGAATAACTCACAATCATTTTTTGCAAGATATAGTAGAGGTGCTTCTGCAAAAGCAGATCGTGTTTTATTTGAAAGACCAGCATCTTCTTATTTAAATGGAGATTTAATCAATTCTTTAGATTACTTAGCACAAGCGGAGTTAGGTTATAAACATAAATTTTCTAGAGGTTACGTTTATGGTACTTTTTTCTATGCTAAAACTGACGAGCAATCAGGTTTTGAAGCAACAAATCCATCAATGTTAACTCAAAATAACTACAAATCTTTAGGGTTAGAAGTTGAATCAGCTTATAATGTAAGTAACAATGTTGATTTACGTGGAAGTTTCACTTACACTAAAGCGGAAATTACTTCAGGTTCTAATGCTGGAAATGCACCAAGAAGACAACCTAAATTAATGTATAATTTAATTCCTTCATACAAATTCTCAAAAACTAATTCTGCAGGTTTAAGCTTCATGGGTCAAACTCAAGCATTTGCTCAAGATAGCAACCAATTAGTAATGAATGGTTTTGTATTAATCAACGGATTTGTTGAATTAGGAATCACTAAAGGTTTATCATTAAACATTTCTGGAAACAACTTACTAGATACTTTAGCAATTACTGAAGTAGAAGAAGGAAGTATTACAGAGAATACAGTAAATTATTTAAGAGCAAGACCATTCCCAGGAAGATCTATTTCTATGGCTTTGTCTTATAAATTTTAATTAAATTTCATTTTTGTTTTTGTTAGAACAATTCCTGTACTTTTATAGTATGGGAATTGTTTTTAATATATTTTAATATGAGAAAATTTTATTTTTTGTTATTATTTTTTATGCTTATTAATCAAGTTAATTTGGTTGCTCAAACGCATATAAATAATGACAAAACAAAAGAAAAAACCACAAAGGTTATCTATGTTTACGGAAGTGCCGATTGTCATTTTTGTGTTGCAACCAAACAAAAATTGATAGAAAGTAAATTAGATTTTGTTTTCTATGACATTGATACCGATAAAGCAGCACTTTCAGAAATGCTAAATAAATTGAGAAAAGCTAATATTAGCACCAATAATCTTGGAATTCCGGTTGTAGATAAATATGGAGAAATATTTACTAACAATGCCGATTTTCAAGAATTTTTAATTAAAGTAACAAAATGACAAACTTCAAAAAGGTTAAGCTCAATTTTTGGCAAATTTGGAACATGAATTTCGGATTTTTTGGAATCCAATTCAGTTTTGGTTTGCAACAAAGTAATATGAGCGCCATATATAAATATTTAGGTGCAGATGAGGCAAGTTTGCCAATGTTGTGGCTTGCTGGTCCAATAACAGGTTTAGTAATACAGCCTATTATCGGAGCAATAAGTGACGGAACATGGTCGCCGAAATTTGGAAGAAGAAAACCATTTTTTCTTATTGGAGCCTTAATATCTAGTGTGGCATTAATAGCTATGCCTTTTTCAAGCTCTATTTTTATGGCAGCGAGTTTACTATGGATTTTAGACGCTGCAAATAATATCGCGATGGAACCTTACAGAGCTTTTGTTGCTGATAAATTACCAAGCAAGCAATACTCAATTGGTTTTTTAATGCAAAGCTTTTTTACTGGATTAGGAAGTACATTATCCAATTTTACTCCTGCAATTTTAGTGTCTTTTGGGTTTTTAGCAATTACCGATAAAATGAGTAATGGAATTCCAACCTATACTTATTGGGCCTTTTTTATTGGTTCTTTTGCCGCAATTGTTTCTATATTAATCACAGTATTAACTACAACAGAATTTCCTCCAACTGACGAAGAACTTCAATTAATGCAAATAGAAAACGCTAAAGGGAATGTTTTTCTTCGAATTTTCAATGATATTAAAATTGCATTTAAAGAAATGCCATTAACAATGAAACAATTAATTCCGGTAAAGTTTTTTACTTGGTATGCAATGTTCTGTTATTGGCAATATATTACTGGAGCTTTGTCAATATCGCTTTTCAATACCTCCGATGCCTCATCTTTAGATTATAGTAAAGCACAGATGCTTACCGGAAATTTGAATGGAACCTATAATATTATTTGTTTTTTATCTGCATTTGCATTAATTCCATTAGCAAATAAATTAGGGGCTAAAACAGTTCACTTTATTGCCTTAACACTTGGCGGAATAGGATTGCTAGCCATTCCATTTCTAAATGAAACATCAATTATTTGTATGCTTTGGAACCCATTTGGAGAACCTATTAAATTAAGTACAATTTATCTTTATTCTTTTGGATTAGGTATTGCATGGGCGTCCATGTTGGCAATGCCTTACCAATTATTAGCTGGTTCAATTCCAAAAGGAAAAATTGGCGTTTACATGGGTATATTCAATATGTTTATTGTTATACCAATGATTATTCAAATTGTCACTATGCAATATTTCGTTTTTGATTTATTGGGTAAAAATCCTGTTAATGTAGTTTTGTTAGGCGGTTTATTCCTAATAATTGGTGGAATATTGACACTTTTTATTACTAATAATAAAGAAAAAGAAGAAATTGATTAATGAATAATTCGAGTTATTTAAAAGCGATTGAATTACTTCAAGAATGTTCTTCATCCGAAGGGTTTCTTGCTAGTAAAGAAAATACGTCGAACTACAAAAGAGTTTGGGCGAGAGATGGTGTTATATGTGGTTTAGCAGCCTTAGCTTCTGGAAATACCGAATTAATAAACACCTTCGAAAACACCTTAAATACTTTAGCATTAAACCAACATAAAAACGGAACTATCCCTTCAAATGTATTAGTAAACTATAATGGAAGCGAGGTAAGTTATGGTGGTTTAGCAGGAAGAGTTGATGCGGTTACTTGGTTTATTATTGGTATTTGTCAATATGCTTATTATAAAAAAGACGATTCAATTTTAATAAAATATGAAGCGGAAATTCAAAAATGCTTTGCCCTTTTAGAATCTTGGGAATTTAATAATCAGCATTTAATGTATGTGCCGCTTTCTGGAAATTGGGCTGATGAATACATTACCGATGGTTATGTTTTATACGATCAATTGTTAAGAATTTGGGCTCTAAAATCGTATAATTATTTCCAAAAAAATCTCGAAATTGACATTAAAATCAATAATATTATTTCTCAGATTGAAATAAATTTTACTCCTAATAATCAAAAGCCAAAATACCACGAGAGAGCCTATAATGAATTGAATTTTTCGGGATATATGCCTTGTTCTTTTTCTCCAGCTGGATATAAAATTCAATTTGATGCTTTCGCAAATTCACTCGCGCTCATTTTAAATATTGGAACTAATGATTTTCAAAATGAAATTTTATCGTCTTTTGAAAAAATTGTATGCCAAACTAAGTTGCAGCTTATTCCCGCTTTTTGGCCACCAATTAAACCAAGCGATTTGGATTGGAATTTATTAAAAAATAATTGCAAATATGAATTTCGAAATTATCCTAACGAATTTCATAATGGTGGTAGTTGGCCAATGGTAAACGGTTTTTATGGATTGGCTTTAATTCAAAAGAATAAGATTGATAAATCAAATCAAATTTTAAATGCAATCAATAAAGCAAATGAGATAAATAGCTATAGTTTTTCTGAGAATTTTAATACAGAAACAAGCAATCCTAATGGAGTGTCATTTTGTGCTTGGAGTGCAGCTGCTGCAGTTTTTCTTCATCAAAGTATAAATACTAATTTTAAATTTTTAATATAATTGAATACTAATATAGATATTATATGTGTCGGGGAAGTTATTATTGATTTTATAGGAGATCAAATTACTTCTATTGAAAACAATAGTAATTTTCAACGTTTTTTAGGAGGTTCACCAACAAATGTAGCTTTAAATACAACTCGCTTAGGACTTAATTCAATACTTGTTGCTACCGGAGGAAATGACAATTTAGGAGAATTTATTTTAGATACTTTAATAGAAAATAAAGTAAATACCAGTTTTTATAGAAATTCAAGTTCAAATAGAACTTCAGTAATTTACATTTCTAAATCTAAAATAACACCTGATTTTAAAGCTTTTAGAGATGCTGATTCTGAAATTATTGAGAGTCAATTACCTGAAGAACTACTATTAAATTCAAAAATATTTCATACCACCTGTTTTGCTTTAAGCAAGGAACCTGCAAGAAGTACAATTTTAAAAAAAGCTATAAAAGCGAAAGAATTTGGTCTTCAATTAAGTATTGATATTAATTTTTCTGAAAAAATATGGAACGATAGGCAAGAAGCTCTTTCTGTATTAATCGAATATTTAAGTTTAGATCCATTAGTTAAACTTAGTGACGACGATTGTTTCAGGCTTTTTAATGAATATAAAACAGATGAATTTATTTTTGACTATTTCCATAAATTAGGTGTTTCAACA
>CALPNL020000025.1 GCA_943324925.2 Chitinophaga pinensis
AAATACGATTGTTGCTTTTCTTCCAAAGTGTGCGGTGCGTGGTCGGTCGCAATCACATCAATTCTATCGTCTAGCAAAGCTTCCCAAAGTGCATTTCTGTCGTTTTCAGTTTTTACCGCAGGGTTCCATTTTATAAAATTGCCTTTGGTATCATAGTCTGCATTGGTAAACCAAAGATGATGAATACAAACTTCAGCAGTAATTTTCTTTTGTTCCAATGGGATTTTATTGGTAAATAAATCCATTTCTTTCGCAGTAGAAAGATGGAAAATATGCAATCTCGCACCCGTTTTTTTCGCCAAAGCAATCGCTTTTGAAGAAGATATAAAACATGCTTCTTCACTTCGGATTAAATGGTGTGCTTGAACTGGAATGTCCTCGCCATATTCGGCCTTGTATTTTTCTAAATTGTTTTTAATAGTCGTTTCATCTTCGCAATGAACGGCAATAAGTAATGGCGTACTAGAAAAAATGCGCTCCAAAACATCTTCATTGTCCACCAACATATTTCCGGTTGAAGAGCCTAAAAATATTTTAACCCCCGCAACATTTTTAGGATTTGTTTTTAAAACTTCAGCTAAATTATCGTTACTAGCGCCCATCATAAAAGAGTAGTTTGCAAAAGAATTGTTCTCTGCAATTTTATATTTTTCCTCTAAAATATCTTGGGTTAACGCATTGGGAATGGTATTGGGTTGCTCGATAAATGAGGTAACTCCTCCGGCTACCGCTGCCCGAGATTCCGATTCGATATCGCCTTTGTGAGTCAATCCCGGTTCTCTAAAATGAACTTGATCATCAATAGCCCCTGGAATTAAGAAATTTCCCTCGGCATCAATTATTTTACAATCGGAAGATTTTGCACTTATAAAATCAGCAATTTCGACTATAAATTCATTCTCTATTAATACATCACCTTCAAAAATTGATCCTTCATTTACAATCTTTGCGTTTTTGATTAAAATCCTGTTCATCGTTTATTGATTATAATCTATTTAATAATTGGCGTATTCTTAAGGAAATAACTCCAAAAATAGCTTCTTTAATTATTGAATTACTCATTTTTGATTGTCCTTTAGTTCGGTCGGTAAAAATAATTGGCACCTCAACTATTTTAAACTTTTTACAATAGGCTCTGTATTTCATTTCTATTTGAAAGGCATATCCTATAAATTTGATTTTATTTAAATTTATGTTTTCCAATACATTTCTTCGGTAGCACATAAATCCTGCGGTGGCATCATGGATTTTCATACCAGTAATTTTCTTAACATAATAGGAGGCAAAAAAGGACAATAATACTCGACTTAAAGGCCAGTTTACCACATTGACTCCCGTTACATATCTGGAACCAATAGCTACCTCTGCACCTTCTTCACATGCTTGATATAATTTTTCTAAATCAGTTGGATTGTGAGAAAAATCGGCATCCATTTCAAAAATATAATCGTATTTTTTATCCAAAGCCCATCTGAAACCAAAAACATAAGCAGTTCCAAGTCCTGCTTTTTTTTCTCTTTTTTCTAAAAATAATTGGTCCTTAAATTCCGATTGAAGGGCCACCACTTTCGCAGCAGTTTTATCTGGAGAATTATCATCAACTATGAGAATATGAAAAGATTTATTCAAAGAAAACACCGCTCTGATGATGGTTTCTATGTTTTCAATCTCGTTATAGGTAGGAATTATAACAATACTATTACTCATAATTATCGGTCAATTTCAATGCAAAAATAAACTTTTTATGTTTTATGAATCATAATAATACTATAATAAATGAATCGGTTAAAAAATTTAGTAATTTTGCACTCATATGATGGAACAGGTACTACATCCTCGAATAGTTGAAAATAAAGATTGGGCAACCGCTTTGTTTCTATTTTCATTAGTTTTAATTGCTTTATCGAAATCACTTTTTGAAAACAGGTTTAACGAGTTTATTAAACTAATTGTATCCGATAAATATTTAAAAGTTTATAAAGATTCTGGGCTCATGATGAGTTGGTTTACCATCTTTTTATTTATTGTTCAAATCGTCTCTTTTTCGTTTTTTATCCATTTATTATTAACGAGTTTTGATTATATAATTAAAACCGATTGGATTTCATTTATTCAAGTATTTACGTTCTTAACTGTTTTCATTTTATCGAAGTATCTAATTGAAAAAATTATAGGCACCGCATTTGATATTGAAGAATTTGTGGAACAATTTAATCTACAAAAAGTCAGTTACCGAACATTTATTGGGCTTTTTCTACTGCCATTTAATTGTTTTTTATTTTATAACGACTCCATTTCACATAATTTAATGTTGTTTTTTTTATTTATAATACTGATAATTAATGTTTTAACTTACTTATTGTCTATAAAAAATTATCAAAACTTACTCATTGGTAACTTATTTTATTTTATTTTGTATCTTTGCGCACTTGAAATAGCTCCCTACTATTTTATGTATTATTGGTTTACAAAAAATTAGCATATTTAGAAAATGTCAAGTATGAAAGTGAAAACAATTTTGGTATCACAACCAGAACCTAAAGTGGATAATTCCCCTTACTTTGAATTGCAACAAAAACACAAAGTAAAAATTGATTTCAGGCCTTTTATTCATGTAGAAGGGGTTAATGCAAAAGAGATTAGACTTCAAAAAATTGACTTAAATAATTTTACCGCAATCATTTTAACAAGCAAGAATTCTGTAGATCATTTCTTTAGAGTTGCCGATGAAATGCGTTATAAAATTCCAGAAGGGTTAAAATACTTCTGCCAATCGGAAGCCGTGGCTTTCTATTTACAAAAATATGTAGTTTATAGAAAACGTAAAATTTATGTGGGTCAAAAAGACTTTGTTGATTTAACTACATTATTGAAAAAATATAAAGAAGAAAAATTCTTATTACCAGCTTCAGATCAATTGAATGTTGAAGCAAAAATTATTTTGGATAATTTAAAAGTGAATTGGACTCAAGCAATATTTTATAAAACTGTAATGAGTGATTTAACGGATTTATCAGATGTGTATTTTGATATTTTAGCTTTTTTTAGTCCAACAGGAATTAAATCGTTATTCAAAAATTTCCCTGACTTTAAACAAAACAATACTCGAATAGCTGTTTTTGGAAGTTCTACACAAAAAGAAGCTTTAGAGCATGGCCTTCGAGTAGATATTATGGCTCCAACTCCGGAGGCACCTTCAATGACTATGGCAATTGATAAATATATTGCTAAGGCAAATAAAGAAAAATAACCTTTTTCAAAAACATAAAAAAAAGCTTTCAGTTTCCTGAAAGCTTTTTTTTGAATTAATAATCTTCTACAATTGTGGGCCGGCTTTAACTAGGTTTTTACCTTCCTCGTTATCGGTGTATTGAACAAAGTTCTTAACGAATAGTTGTGCTAAATCACTTGCTTTGGAATCCCATTCTGAAGCATCCAAATAGGTAGTTCGAGGATCTAAAATTTCAGAATGCACTCCTTCTAATGCAACTGGAACTTCCAAATTAAATATTGGTATAATTTGACTTTCGGCTTTTTCAATTGAACCGTCAAGAATTCTATCAATAATAGCACGCGTATTTTGAATGGAAATTCTTTTTCCTGTTCCGTTCCAACCTGTATTTACCATATAGGCAGTGGCGTTGTGTTGCTCCATTTTCTTAACTAATTCCTCCCCATATTTTGTAGGGTGCAAACATAAAAAAGCTTTACCAAAACATGCGGAAAAGGTGGGTTCTGGTTTTGTAACTCCTCTTTCCGTTCCTGCTAATTTCGCTGTGAAACCGGAAAGAAAATAGTACTTTGTTTGCTCTGGTGTTAATTTTGAAACTGGGGGCATTACACCAAAAGCATCTGCTGTAAGGAAAATTACTTTAGAAGCATGCCCTGCTTTTGAAACGGGTTTAACAATATTGTGAATGTGATCTATTGGATACGAAACTCTGGTATTTTGTGTTACTGAACCGTCTTTGAAATCAATTTGACCATTTGCGTCAAGCGTCACATTTTCAAGTAGGGCATTTTTGGTAATTGCTCCGTAAATGTCGGGTTCGTTTTCCTTACTTAAGTCGATTGTTTTAGCATAGCAACCACCTTCATAATTAAAAACCCCTTCCTCATCCCAACCGTGTTCGTCGTCACCAATTAACTCTCTTTTTGGATCGGTAGATAAGGTGGTTTTTCCAGTTCCTGACAAGCCAAAAAAGATAGCGACATCATTATTTTCCCCTTTATTTGCAGAACAATGCATGGAAGCTATTCCTTTCAATGGCAAATAGTAATTCATCATTGAAAACAATCCTTTTTTCATTTCACCTCCGTACCAAGTCCCACCAATTAATTGGATTTTCTCCGTTAAATTAAAGGCGACATAAACTTCGGAGTTTAAATTATGACTTTTATACTCTTTGAAACTAGCTTTTGAAGCGTTCATAACCACAAAATCAGGTTCTCCAAAATTTTCTAATTCTTCATCTGTTGGTCGGATGAACATATTTTTCACAAAATGAGCCTGCCAAGCCACTTCCATAATAAATCTAACTTTTAATCTTGAGTTTTCGTTAGCGCCACAAAAAGCATCAACAACATATAATTTCTTTCCTGAAAGTTGTTCGGTAGTAGTGGCTTTCAATGCATTCCAAGTATCTTGAGAAATGGCTTTATTATCATTTACCGCTTTATCTGAAGCCCACCAAATAGTGTCTTTGGTAATTGCATCTTTAACGATGTACTTGTCTTTTGGAGAACGACCGGTAAAAACTCCAGTCATAACATTTACAGCTCCCAACTCGGATAATTGCCCTTTTTCAAAACCTTCCAACTTGGAATTTAATTCTTCATTATATAATAATTCAAATGAGGGATTGTAGATAATATTCTGAGTGTTTTTAATACCATATTTTCCCAACGAAATCGATATAGTAAATTGGCTATAGTTATGCATAATTTGGCTTATTAATAAATATTTATTTTACAAAAGTAAATATTTAAAACAAGCTATATTACATTTTTAATAAAAATTAAACCTTTTTTCTGCTTAAATTAACAAATAACCAAAACCAAGCGGTCAAAAATAACAATCCTCCAATTGGGGTTACAAATCCAAAGGGTTTAAAGTTGAAAGGTAATAAGCTATTTAAGGCTAAAAAATACAACGACCCTGAAAAAAGTAGAATTCCAAATAAAGTGCTAAAATAAATGAATTTTTTAGCTGTATTTGAAATTGAATTTGTAGTTCCAACAAACAATAAAAATAGTGCATGGTACATTTGATATCTTACCCCTGTTTCAAAAGTATTGACCTCTAAAATTCCAACCATTTTCTTTAACGCGTGAGCCCCAAAAGCTCCAAATGCTATTGCAATAAATCCAAAAAAAGCTGCTGCTTTTATAATTTTTTTGTCCATGATCTTTAAAATTGTTTTTACAAAAATAAACTTATATAATTTATTAGTGAAACATTAAACTTAATAAACTATCAATCAAAAATTTCAATTTTAAAATTTAATTTAGTTATAAATATAACAAATTCATACATTTGTGTTATAAATTTTAATATGAGAAATATCTTAATAATTGGAGCAGGACGATCTGCTTCTTCGTTAATTCAGTATTTACTTGATAAATCGGTTGATGAAAACCTTCAACTAACCATTGGAGATCTCTCAGTGGATTTAGCCAAAAGAAAAACCAACTCGCATCCCAACGCAACTGCAATTGCTCTCGATATATTTGATGAAAATCAAAGAAAAACAGAAATTCAAAAGGCCAATATTGTCATTTCAATGTTGCCAGCCCACTTACATATTGAAGTTGCTAAAGATTGTATTTCCTTTAAAAAACACCTCGTTACCGCTTCCTATATCAGCGAATCAATGCAAAATCTAGACGCCGCAGCTAAAGAAAATAATTTAGTTTTCATGAATGAAATAGGACTTGATCCAGGAATTGATCATATGAGCGCCATGAAAATCATTGATGAAATTCGCAATAAAGGTGGTAAAATGATTTTGTTTGAATCGTTTTGTGGTGGTTTAGTAGCACCGGAATCTGATACTAATTTATGGAATTACAAATTTACTTGGGCACCTAGAAATGTGGTTCTTGCCGGCCAAGGCGGAGCTGCAAAGTTTATCCAAGAAGGTACTTATAAATACATTCCCTACCAAAAAGTTTTCAGTAGAACCGAGTTTATGGAAGTAGAAGGTTACGGCAGATTTGAGGCTTACGCCAATAGAGATTCGCTGAAATACAGGAGCGTTTACGGATTAGATGATATATTGACTTTATACCGTGGAACCCTCAGAAGAGTCGGTTTTTCGAAAGCGTGGAACATGTTTGTCCAACTCGGAATGACAGATGATTCCTATATTATGGACGATTCCGAAACCATGAATTACCGACAATTCACAAATTCCTTCCTGCCGTATCACCCAACAGATTCTGTAGAAATCAAATTGCGATTGAATTTAAAAATCGATCAAGACGATGTGATGTGGGACAAATTAGTGGAGTTAGATCTTTTTAATCCTAACAAAATAGTGGGATTAAAAAATGCCACGCCAGCCCAAATTTTAGAAAAAATACTTTGCGATAGTTGGACGTTACAGCATGATGATAAAGACATGATTGTAATGTATCACAAATTTGGTTACGAAATTAATGGTGTAAAAAAGCAAATTGATTCCAAAATGGTGTGCGTTGGGGAAGACCAAACCTATACCGCAATGTCTAAAACCGTGGGATTGCCCGTAGCGATTGCCACTTTACAAATCTTGAACGGAAAAATCACCACTCCTGGCGTACAACTTCCAATTACAAAGGAAGTGTATTCTCCTATTTTAGCCGAATTAGAAACCCTAGGCGTTGTCTTTAAAGAAGTTAAAATGCCTTACGAAGGTTATAATCCAAATAGCGTTATGAGTTAGAAGTTATTTCGTATTTTTGCTTTTCAATTATTACCAAAAACACTTTTTTGGTTAAAATAAAAAAGACATGAAACTCAATTCACAAACAATAGAAATAGACGGAATCGATAAAGAAATCCTAAGAGATTTAATGGAAGACGCCCGCAAACCTATCCTTCAAATTGCCAATAAAATCGGAATATCTGGCGCAGCAATTCACCAAAGGTTACGAAAATTAGAACAATCAGGAGTAATTTCAGGTTCAAAATTTACAGTGAATAATAAAGTTTTAGGCTACAGCACCATGGCGTTTGTAGGGGTTTACCTTGATAAAGCCGCTCGAAATTCAGAAGCTGTCAAAGGTCTTCGGAAAATTCCAGAAGTTTTAGAATGCCATTATACCACAGGAAATTGGTCAATTTTAATAAAAATTATTTGTCGCGATAACGAACATTTAATGAATCTATTAAACACCAAAATTCAAACCATAGAAGGCGTTTCAAGAACGGAAACTTTCATATCCTTAGACCAACAAATAGAACGACAAATACAATTATAAGAAGGAAATTAATTGGGTTATGAATTGATTAGGTTATAAAAAATTCATTAAAATTAGTGTAAATAGTTGCTAAAAAAAAGGGGAACATATTCTGTTCCCCTTTTTAATAATTTATGACTTATTATCGTCTGTTCATGTAAATCATGATATAATACAATAAAGTAGCTATAGAACCAATTGCAGCAACTACATACGTTCTTGCAGCCCATTTCAAAGCGTCTTTTGCGCCAGCTTGTTCTTCATGAGTCAACATGTTTTTGTTTTCTAACCAAGCTAAAGCTCTGTTGCTTGCATCATATTCTACAGGTAAAGTAATAATAGAAAACAAAGTGGTTGCAGCAAAAAGTACAATTCCAATTAATAATAAACTTGGGAAAGATTTCATCATGAAAATTCCACCAATTAATATCCATTGAACATAATTTGATGCGATGTTAACCACTGGAACCAATTGGGAACGAAATTCTAACCAACTGTAAGCAGTAGCGTGTTGCACTGCGTGACCACATTCGTGAGCAGCAACAGCAGCGGCAGCGGCATTCCTTTGATTGTAAACTGCCTCACTTAAATTCACTGTCTTGTCTGCTGGGTTGTAGTGATCTGTCAAACGACCCGGAGTAGAAATTACTGTTACATCTGTAATTCCATGATCGGCGAGCATTTTCTCAGCGATTTCGGCACCGCTCATTCCATTATTCAATTCTAATTTTGAATATTTTTCAAACTTATTTTTCAATTGGCGACTTACCAACCAACTGAACAACATAATTAAACCTGCTAATAATAAATACATAATATTATATTTTAAAAAAATAAAGTTACAAAATCTACAGCAAATTACAAGCCAATTATTTTGTATGCAATTTTGTCATTATCCTACTAGGTTAATTACTTTCCCAGGAACAATAATTACTTTGTTTGGCGTTCTTCCTTCTAATTGTTTAATAGTACGCTCGTCTTTCAGGATAATTTCTTGAATTTCTGCCACAGATAAATCTAAAGATAATTCAATGGTGAAACGCATTTTTCCATTGAAAGACACTGGATATTCTTTACTGCTTTCTACCAAATACTTCTCATTAACAATCGGAAAATCAACTGTTGAAATTGAATCCGAATTCCCTAGTTGACTCCACAATTCTTCAGCGATATGAGGCGCATAAGGCGAAATTAAAACTGCTAACGGTTCCAAAATAGCGCGTTCATGACAATTTTGCGCAGTCAATTCATTTACACAGATCATAAACTGAGAAACCGAAGTATTGAAAGAAAAATTCTCGATATCTTCATTTACTTTTTTGATGGTTTTGTGCAAGCTTTTCAAACTCTCTTTCGAAGGTTCGTTATTGGTTACAACCCAACCAATATTATCATCATTATAAAGGCGCCAAAGCTTTTTCAAGAAGCCAAAAACTCCAGAAATTCCAGCGGTATTCCAAGGTTTTGCTTGTTCCAAAGGACCTAAAAACATTTCATACAATCGCAAGGTATCTGCTCCGTATTCCGCACAAATATTATCTGGAGTGACTACATTGTACTTCGATTTCGACATCTTTTCAACTTCTCGCCCAACGATGTATTTACCGTTTTCTTCCGTAATGAAAATAGCGTCTTTATATTCCTCTCTTGAGTTTTTAAATGCCTGAATATCTAATTCATCGGAGGTGTTTACTAATGAAACATCCACATGAAGTGGTTGAGTATTTTTATCCTTTATTTTACTTTTTGAATAAAATGTATTAGTACCGTCTTCTCTATAAACAAAAGCGCTCATTCCCAAAATCATTCCCTGATTTATGAGTTTTTTAAAAGGCTCTTCAGTAGGTGCAAAACCTTTGTCTTTTAAAAATTTATTCCAAAAACGAGAATACAATAAATGGCCTGTAGCATGTTCGCTTCCGCCAATGTATAAATCGACATTTTGCCAATAATCCAATGCTGATTTACTTGCAAATTCGTTATTGTTGTTTGCATCCATATAACGCATCCAATACCAAGAACTCCCTGCCCATCCTGGCATAGTGTTCAATTCAAGAGGAAAAATTGTTTTATTGTCAATTAATTTTGTTTCAACTACTTTATTATTTAAAGTATCCCAAGCCCAAATTGTTGCGTTCCCTAATGGCGGTTGTCCGTCCTCGGTAGGTAAATATTTCTCGACTTCTGGCAAAGCGATTGGCAAGTACTTATAGTCAATCATTTGTGGCAACCCATTAACATAATAAACTGGAAATGGTTCGCCCCAATAGCGCTGACGAGAAAATACAGCATCCCGCAATCGGTAGTTAATTTTTCCCTTACCTTGGTTTATTTTTTCTAATTCTTCAATGGCTTTCTTGGTCGCTTGCTTATAATTCAACCCGTTTAAGAAATCAGAATTGGCAATAATCACATTGTCTTTTGAACCGTATGCTTCTTTTGAAATATCAATAGCCTCAAAAATATTCTTGATTGCTGGCATTCCTCCCGAAGCATCGGGATGACCTTTAAAGAAATTGGCAAAAGCATAATCTCTTTCATCGCCACAAGGAACGGCCATTACAGCACCCGTTCCATATCCAGCAAGAACATAATCCCCAATCCAAACTGGTATAGGTTCTTTAGTAAAAGGATGTTCCGCATAGGCACCGGTAAATACTCCAGAAATGGTTTTTACATCGGCCATTCTTTCTCGCTCAGATCGCTTTGAAGTTTTTTCAATATAAGTTTCAACTTCCTTTTTTTGTTCTGGAGTTGTTATTTGTGAAACCAATTCATGCTCTGGTGCCAAAGTCATAAATGTAACTCCGAAAATCGTATCTGGACGAGTGGTGAAAACTGAAATTGTTGACGGCTCTGGGTTGTTGTTTGATGGCAATACCTTAAAAGTAACCATTGCACCAACTGATTTTCCAATCCAATTTCGTTGGCTTTCCTTTATACTTTCACTCCAATCGATATCATTCAATCCTTGCAACAACCGTTCAGCATAAGCAGAAATTCGCATGCTCCATTGGGTCATTTTTTTTCTAATAACAGGAAACCCTCCTCGCTCAGAAACACCATTTACAATTTCGTCGTTTGCCAAAACCGTTCCTAATCCTGGACACCAGTTGACTTCCGTTTCTGCTAAATACGTTAATCGATACTGTAAAAGGATTTTTTGTTGTTGTTCATCAGAAAATGATTTCCATTCTGCAGCAGTAAATACTTGAATATCATCATCGCAAACTGCATTTACTCCCGAAGTGTCGGGAGCATTTCCTTCTTTTTCAAAAATTGAAATTAGGGTGGAAATATCCTCTGCCTTGTCCGAATTATGATTGTACCAAGAATTGAATAATTGGATGAAAATCCATTGCGTGTGCTTGTAATAATCGGCATTTGATGTGCGAACTTCTCTTGACCAATCGAATGAAAATCCAATTTTGTCTAATTGTTCACGGTATCTTGAAATGTTTTCTTTAGTCGTTTTGTCTGGATGTTGCCCAGTTTGAATAGCGTATTGCTCGGCTGGCAACCCAAAACTATCGTACCCTTGCGGATGCAAAACATTGAATCCTTTGTGACGTTTAAAGCGCGCATAAATATCTGAAGCGATGTAACCCAATGGGTGTCCAACGTGCAATCCAGCCCCTGAAGGATAGGGAAACATGTCCAAAACGTAATATTTTGGTTTGTCAGAATTATTTTTAGCAGCAAATGTTTGGTTTTCAGACCAATATTTTTGCCACTTAGTTTCTACTTCGTTCGGATTGTATTTCATCTGAATATTCTGTTTTTTTAATGGAAGATGGAACGCTATTATGCCCATTTTACTTTGTGACAAATTTGTAAGCGTTTCATCGAATTTTTATTCTACTTAATTTATACGATTTTGCTTTTGCAAATGCGGATCAGACTGCAAATTTACATTTATTGTACGAAAATTGAAACTTTGGGCGTTATTAAGTTTATTTAAAGAAATTCTTTGTTATTTTTACACTTTAATTTTATGATATATGAGTTCTTCGTACGATAAGTTTCAAAAACGCAGGTTAATTTCTTCCTATTTTTCAGTAGTACTGAGTGTATTTTTAGTTTTGTTTTTAGTGGGTATTTTAGGATTATTTGTTCTGAATTCCAAGAAATTATCGGATGACTTTAAAGAGCAAATTGCCATGACGGTATTCTTTAAAGAAGAAGCTCACGATACCATTTTAAAAAACTTTGCTACCGAATTAAAAACAGCTAAATATGTAAAATCTAGCGTTTTTGTATCCAAAGAAGACGCCGCAAAAGTTCATACCGAAATAATTGGTGAAGATTTCATGACGTTCTTAGGCGCAAACCCATTGCAAAATTCATTTGATATTCACTTGAAAGCCGATTATATTGATTCCAATAACATTCGAAAAATAGAGAGTAAACTTAGAGAAAACCCAATGATATCGGATATAGTTTATGACAAACAGCTGGTGAATTTAGTAAACGACAATATTAAAAAAGTGAGTATGTGGATATTAATAATTAGCGGATTCCTAACATTAGTAGCCGTATTATTAATAAACAGTTCGATGAGATTATCGATTCATTCCAATCGTTTTATCATAAAAACCATGCAAATGGTCGGGGCTACAAAGGCATTTATCAGAAAACCATTTATCTGGAAAAGTATAAAATTAGGATTAATTGGTTCTGCTTTGGCAGTAGTTTCTTTAATTATTACCTTATTTTATCTAGATTCTAGCTATCCAAATTTAGGAATCTTAGAGGAAAAATTCTTGATCACATTAGTGTTGTTGGGAGTTGTATCTGTTGGAGTTATTATCACTTGGGTGAGTACTTATTTTGCTACTCAACGCTTTTTAAATCTGAGAACAGACGACTTATACTAAAGGATATTTGTTGAAACGGTTATTTGTTTAATTGAACTCTTAGCTATCAACTTTAAAAATCAATAAATAAAATGAAAAACAACGATCAAAAACCGGAATTTCTATTTGAAAATGTAAATTACAAATTCCTTTTAATTGGAATTGGAGTAATTGCATTGGGCTTTATTTTGATGTCGGGTGGCGGAAGTGATGATCCAAAAGTTTTTAATGAAGCGGTGTTTAGCTTCCGAAGAATTCGATTAGCACCAACGGTGGTCTTAATTGGTTTTGGGATTACTATCTATTCCATTTTTAAAAATCCAAAAAAATAATAAATGACTACATTTCAAGCATTTATACTGGCAATTATTGAAGGAATAACCGAGTTTCTTCCTGTTTCTTCTACCGGCCACATGATTCTTGCAAGTAGTTTTTTTGGTATTGAACATGACGATTTTACCAAACTTTTTACTATCGTAATCCAATTAGGAGCTATTTTATCTGTCATCGTATTGTATTTCAAACGCTTTTTTCAAAGTTTTGAATTCTATTTTAAAATAATAGTTGGATTTATTCCAGCCGTTATTTTAGGATTATTATTTTCAAAAAAAATAGACGCATTATTAGAAAATCCAGTAACTGTTGCGGTTTCTCTTTTAATAGGTGGAATTTTATTGTTGAAAGTGGACGATTGGTTTGGAAATTCAACCGAGACAGAAATTACCTATCCAATTGCTTTTAAAATTGGATTGTTCCAATGTATCGCAATGATTCCTGGTGTTTCTAGAAGTGGTGCCAGTATTGTTGGAGGAATGTCTCAAAAATTAACACGATCAGCTGCAGCAGAATTTTCCTTCTTTTTAGCAGTTCCAACCATGTTTGGAGCAACAATAAAAAAATGTTACGACTATTATAAAGACGGATTTGTATTGACACACGATCAAATTAATTTTCTTATAATTGGAAATGTAGTCGCTTTTATTGTGGCGCTAATAGCAATCAAAACATTTATTGGATTCATAAGCAAAAATGGGTTTAAAGTTTTTGGTTATTACCGAATAATTGCAGGAATAACGTTGTTGATTATCCACTTTTTTGTTCATTCCTTGACTATCATTTAATGACTTCTGAAGACTACCAAAATGGACAGATTTTATTGATTGACAAACCGTTAAATTGGACTTCCTTTCAAGCGGTCAACAAGATTAAATACGCCTTAATAAATAAAGTTGGTCTCCCAAAAAAATTCAAAATTGGTCACGCAGGAACTTTAGATCCATTGGCTTCAGGACTTTTGCTTATTTGCACTGGTAAATTCACTAAAATAATTTCTGAATTACAAGGTCAAGCCAAAGAATATACCGGGACCTTCTATATTGGTGCAACTACTCCATCTTTCGATTTAGAAACAGAAATTGACGAAACCTTTTCTATTTCTCATATTGATGAAGGCTTAATTCAGGAAACTATTAAGCAATTTTTAGGAGAAATAGATCAAAAACCGCCTATTTATTCGGCAATAAAAAAAGATGGCGTTCGCCTATATGAACATGCTAGAGCGGGAGAAGTTATTGAAATTGAATCCCGAAAAACTACGATTCATGAATTTGAAATAACAAGAATCGCCTTGCCGGAAATAGATTTTAGAGTAGTTTGTAGTAAAGGAACATACATTCGCTCCCTGGCATTTGATTTTGGTAAAGCCTTAAATTCAGGCGCTCACTTAACGGTATTAAGACGAACAAAAATTGGGGAATATCATGTTGAAAATGCGACAGATGTAATTCAATTTGAAGCTAATTTATGAAAAAAATAATTTTACTATTACAATTATTTTTTGGAGTTTCAATTCACTCCCAAGAAATTAAAAACCGGTATTACCAATCAGAAATTGCCACCCCATTAATTATCAATTCCACCTACGGCCAAGTGAATTCTTTGGGTAATAGAAGCGATTATCGTTTTATTCCTGACGGATTGAGCTTAAAATTTGGTGTTGGCGTACATCAAAAAAAGTGGGCTTCTGTAGGAATACATTCAGGAATTGATTGGCTTGGCAGTAATAAATTAGTTGTTGTACCCGTTTTTACCAATTTTAAATTCAGTCCGAAAATAAGCGAAGACTCAAGAATTTATTTGCAATTAGGCTACGGAAAATCCATAGGGATTGGCAGAGGTAGTTTAATTGGCGATTATAATAAAATTAGTTTAGGCGCAGAAAATGACGAAGGTTTTTCGATTTTTATTCAAGTTGCCAATTTCGGAATTCCATTAAATAATTTGGATTCTGTGAGTAGTTTGAGCATTGGAATTGCGTTAGCTACTTTTTAATAATATCATAATTTCCTTTTGCGTTGAAAGTCCTTTATCGTGCAAATACCACATTTGCAAATCCGATTTAATAGTATCATCAATTACGCCAAATTTTTCTTTGTAATTGAAAACCAATTCAACTGCACCCTTCGGTCTTGGCCCCCAATCTGCTATTACATCCAAAGAGTTTTTATCTAAAATAATTAATTTTGGAATCGACATATTTCCATTGGTAAGAAACAAATTCATCACGTCTTCATTCTCGTCGCGAAAGACAATTTTTAAATCGATGTGGTCAGAAACTTCACTCATTTTATGAAAAATGGGAAGTAATTGAGCTGCGTCACCACACCAACCTTCAGCAATAACAAGCCAAATATAGGAAGATTGAATTGCTTTTAATTTAGAAATTATCGAATCATCAATAATTATGGTTTTATCTAAACGATGCATTCTCGTTTCGTTCAAACGGCTGTAATTAACTAGTGCTTCTGTTTGAATTGCCCCAGAGGTTTTTCCTTCTAGTAATAAATCAACTACTATTTTTCTATATTCTTGGTAAGAATAACTGTTGTTTAATGCATTTTTAAGTATCTCTTTCATCGGATTGTTTTTGCGAAATTACGAAAAACCCTTATTTTAATTATGATAAATATCACAACCATTAAATGTCTATTATTGACTAAACTATAAAGTTCAAAAAAAATGCGAACACTATTTAATAAAAAAAGAATATGTCTATATTTGCACCATACAACTCAAACAATTATGAAATACAAAAGAATTCTTCTAAAATTAAGTGGTGAAGCGCTAATGGGTGAAAGACAATATGGAATTGATCCGGCTAGATTGGCAGAATATGCTGAAGAAATCAAAAAAATTCACGATCAAGGTGTTCAAATTGCAATTGTAATTGGCGGTGGAAACATATTTAGAGGAGTTGCAGGGGCAAG
>CALPNL020000026.1 GCA_943324925.2 Chitinophaga pinensis
CTCATTAAAAGAATTTTAATATTATTTTTGTAAAAAAAATTAGGTGAAAGTTTATTTTTTGGGCACCGGTACTTCGCAAGGAATTCCAGTAATTGGTAGTAATCACCCTGTTTGCCTTAGCCAGAATCCAAAAGACAAAAGACTTCGAGTTTCTGTTTGGGTTTCCTGGGATAATTTTTCTTTAATTATAGATTGTGGCCCCGATTTTAGGCAGCAAATGCTAGCTTCAAAATGCCCAAAAGTAGATGCAATTTTATATACCCACGAGCATGCCGATCACACCGCTGGATTGGACGATATTCGACCTTTTAATTTTAAACAAGGCGATATTCCAATTTATGCACACCAACGCGTTTTAAACAATTTAAAAAGACGTTTTGATTACGTTTTTGAAACCGAAAATAAGTATCCAGGTGCTCCCACCGTTTCTCCTATTGAAGTAGTTAATAATGAATCATTTGAATTGGGTGGTAAACAAATTATTCCAATAAATGTAATGCATGGAAACCTTCAAGTTTTTGGTTATAGAATTGAATCTTTTGCTTATTTAACCGATGTTAAAACAATTGATAATCAAGAACTTGATAAACTAAAAAACCTTGATGTTTTGGTAATAAATGCTTTACGTGAAGAACACCACAATACTCATTTTAACTTGCAAGAAGCGTTGGATTTCATAGCTTTGGTAAAACCAAAAAAAGCCTATTTAACTCATATAAGTTACCATCTTGGATTTCATGAAGAAGTTCAAATTAAACTACCCGAAACTGTTAATTTAGCATTTGATAACCTTGAAATTAATTTATAATAATGAAACAATCTCTATTACTTTATCTTTTTATTCTAGCATTAATTTTTAATATATTCACCTATGCTTATTATTCAAAACAAGTTGATTTTCAAACTACTCAAATTGAGAAATTAACTGAAAAGTTTGAATCAAAAGAAGCTGAATTCAAATCAAAACTCCAGGATGCAAATTATTTTTCCCTAGAAAATAATGAAAAAGCTCAAAGTTATTTTACTTCCAATCCGGATCAAAATAGTGATATTACAACTTTAATTCCTTCATTAAAAAAGTCATTATTAGCTTTTAATGACAACCCAAATGGAAATCCTCACACCGGCCAAAAGAAAATAGGTCTGAATAAATTTATTATTAATAAAATAAAAGTCATCAACCAACGATGGATTATTGCTGATTTTAGTGATGGTGAAAATTCAGGAGAAGTTTTGTTGAAGTATTTTGTAAAAGAAAACAACAATTTTACATTTGAAATCAATCAATCTTTGGTGTTTCCAAAAAAGTAAATTCTAGTACTTTTCTTGCAACCAATCTTTTAAATCAAAAAAGTTTTTAGGTGAAACTCCATGACCAATAGGATATTCTTTGTAGGTAGAATCAATTCCTAAATTTTTTAATATTGGGTCTGTTTTTCGAGCCCATTCTACTGGAATCACTTGATCGACGGTACCATGCGATGAAAATATTTTCAAGCCACTAAAATCATTATTTTGGTAGTTGTCAACAGTAATATCTAAATTTAAATATCCGCTTAAAGCCCCAACTCGTTGAACAATATTAGGATAAGAGAGTGCAATTGAGTAACTCAAAATAGAACCTTGGCTAAAACCAATTAAAGTAATATCGGCACTGTCAATTGGGAAATTTAATTTTAGTTCTGCTATGAATTTAACCACTAAATCTCTCGAAAGTATCGCTTGATTGTGATCAGAAAATTTATTTTGATCGGCATCAAAGTTGATGGCATACCAAGCATAACTTCCATATTGCAAATCATAGGGTGCTCTTGCAGAAATTACATAATACTCGTCAGGCAATTCGGAAGCAAATGAAAATAAATCGGCTTCATTACTTCCATAACCATGCAATAAAAGTAATAATGGATTTTTGGCGTCTACTTTTTTTGGTTCGCGCACTTGGTAATCTAGTGATAATTCCATTATTATGAGATGGATTTAAACCAATTTTGAAAGTAGTGTCCTAAAATTGGAATAGGTTTCTCAGATCCACTTATAGCGCTAAATATTCCATAGGTCCATAAAATGGAAACAAAAATCCACATTGGAACCGAAATAAATAGGGTGTTGAAATTACTAATTATTAAACCTAAAGAAATGAATGTCAATGATATGCCCAATGCTTGACGAATGTGAAAGGAAGCGAATGAATTTTTATTTTCGCTGTTCATCGACATTGCAATAAGTACACCTACAATTAAAATATAGCTTGTAATTGCTATTGTTTTTCCTTCTTCAACAGAGTTTTCCATTGTAAATTTAAATTTTTAAGATAAAACTAATTTTCCTTGATTGTAAATCCCATATACCTTTCCTTTCATCTCTGTTCCAATGAAAGCGGAATTTTTTGATTTTGAAAGGATATTCTCTTTTTCAAAAGTCCATTTTCTATTTGGATTAAAAAGGGTAATACTGGCCTTTTCTCCTTCTATTATTGACATATTTTTAATACCGAAGTGATTTTTACTAGTAGTTAATTTTTCAATTATTTTTTCTAAAGTTAGCACCGTCATTAAAGCTCCAAATGTCGATTCTAAACCGACAGTTCCGTTTTTAGCCCCTTCAAATTCCATTTTTTTATGTTCAATATCAATCGGATTATGATCGGAAGTGATCATATCGATAGTATTGTCATTAATTCCTGCGATTAATGCTTTTCGGTCTTCTTCAGTTCTTAATGGTGGTGAAACTTTAAATCTCGTGTCAAATCCTTCTAATTTTTCATCGGTTAAAACCAAATGATGAACCGAAGCGCTACAAGTAACATGTAATCCTTTGGCCTTGGCATTTTTAATTAATTCTACTGATTTTGCTGTTGAAATGGTAGGAATATGCATTTTACCGCCAGTATACTCTAAAAGAAATAGGTTGCGAGAGATTTGCAATTCTTCGGATAAATTCGGAATTCCTTTTAATCCTAATCGAGTAGAAACAACCCCTTCATTTACCACTCCATTTCCTTTTATACTCGTTTCTTGTGAATAGGCGATCAGTAATCCATCAAAATCTTGAACGTACTGCAAACCTATTTTTAGAAGATTGGCATTGTCAATATTCTTATTGTAATCTCCAAAAGCGATAGCGCCAGCATTTTTCATATCGAATAATTCTGCCATATCTTTACCTTCGCTTTCTTTGGTGAAAGCACCAATTGGAAATAATTCAGTAGCAGCTCCTTTGGCTTTATTTTTCACAAAATTTATTTGCGATTGATTGTCAATAATTGGAAAGGAGTTGGGTTGTAAAGCCACTGAAGTAAACCCGCTTTTTGCAGCTACATTTAATCCATTGGCAATAGTTTCACGATCTTCATAACCTGGTTCTCCTAGAGAAACACTACTATCGAACCAACCTTGGGAAAGATGAAGATTCTCTAATTTTATTTCGTCAAAACCATTTTCATTTGAAATTTCACTTCCAATTTTTTCAATGGTTCCTGCGTTTATTTTCACATCAACCTTTTGATTGTTAAAAGGACTATTTGAATCAATTATTGTAGCTTCACGGATAATTAGGTTCATTTTACTAATTTTTGAATTAATACTTCTAAAAATAAAAATAACAAGGTCAATATTACAAATATTTTCCAAATTTCGTTGTTACTTCGGTCGGAAAGTAAGTTGTTAAATACAGTTTCTATAGATTTTACTACTTTAAAACCAGATAGTTGGATTTGTGGTTCCTCTAAATCACTTTCTGATCGATTGTAATTAAAACTAATATTTCGTACTATTTCGTCTTTTTTGTAAATTCCAAAATTTCCTGCAAAGATAGGGTAATCATTGAATTGTAATTTAACTTTGTTATTAAATATTTGTTGAGTAGGTATAAATTTATCATTTTCATTTTTCACCTCTAAAATTTCATCTTTCGATAAATTTGTTGTAACTAAAAATGGTTGATTTTCTCCAATAGTTATTGCGTTTAAGCCTGTTTTCTGATTATTTTGTACCATATTATAAAATATTGGTACAATTAAAGGTGAATTTTGGAAATTAGAATTCATCTTATTAATTGGTGCAGCAAAAACATAAACGCTCGAAACCGGATTTTGAATGGATGTCAAAAAACAACTTTGGTCATCATAGCTTAAAATTGGCGGGTTTGCAGCGTTTATCTGAAAATTTTGTTTTGTATTTGGATACTGAAAATTGTCAATTTTTTTCTCAAATACCGATTGGAATAATGGGTGCTGTAAAGCAATTTTGGAAATTAATTTGGTTGTATTTTGGTTTTTTCCATATTGAATTTGACCAAGAGATCCTAATAAACGATTGGTTTCACCAATCTTACTTTCAGTTGATGGGATAAATACCAAAATCCCCCCTTTTTCTACAAATGACTTTATATTGGTCACTAATGCTTGAGGTAAATTTTCAAGTTCATTCAGTACAATAGCGTCTTGCTTTTCGAGAGTATTATAATCCAAAGTCTCTAACGTAGAATTACTATAATTGAATTCTTCAGAAGTATAAATTCGATTTAAAAATCGGCTTTTTTCTGTTTTCCCAATACTAATTACATTAGTTTTTTCAGGTTTTGTTATGCTAAAATAAAAGATATTGTCGTATTTTAAACTGGCATCAGAAATGGAAACGTAACCATTGAAATCTTTCTTTGGGATTGTAAATTTTATACTAATTTCTGGTTTTTCAAATTTTACCAATGTTCTAGCTAACAGCTTGTTATAATTATACAAACCTATAGGAATCGCATTTTCTTGTTCCCCAAACGATTTTAGGTTGACACCAATTTCATAAAAATTATTTAGTGTTTGATTCATGTAAACGCTGTCAATTGCAATGTTATTTTTTTGCTCCGCTTCAGGATTTATAAAGTAAGTATTAAAATTTTTATCGATGCTTTTGAGTTGATTTGGTTTTAAACCAATGGCATCGGTTATGATAATTACATCTTTATTATTGGCACTTTTTCGAGATTTTATTTTTGCCATTGCACTTTCCAATTGAAACGGAAGTGCACTATAATTACTATTTTGAATTTCTTTTTGAATCGATTTAATATCAGTATTCCAATAGGTTTCATTATTGGTAATCAAAGAAAAAGTCTGATTTTCTGGCGTGTTTTCCAACAAATCTTGAATCGCCCTTTTCAATAATTCGCCTTTATTTCCTTTGGCTTGCATCGAATAGGAATTATCTAAAACGATATACATTTCGTTCGAACTATTTTTAGATTCTTTGGCTTTGAAAAAAGGTTGTGCAAATGCAGTAATTAGGGCTGCTAATAGTAATAATCTAGTGATTAATAACAACCATTTTTTAATTTTTGAACTTTTTCGGGTTTGAATTGAAAGTTCTTTTAAGAATTGAACATTGGTGAAATATTCGTTTTTAAACCTTCGTAATTGAAACAAATGTACCAGAATTGGAAAGACCAACACAAAAAGAAAATAAAGTACTTCTGGATGTTTAAATTGCATTCTTACTTTTGTTTGTCAAAAATACTATTTTTTCTGATTGTTCAAATCATATTTACTTTATAAATCATTTTTATTAGTAAGAAACTGCTATTTTTGTTTTATAAATTTCTAATATGAACTCAAGATTTAACTTTCTCTTTCTCTTTCTTTTAATCTCAATTTCAATTGGTTATTCCCAAAATCAACATTTGAATTTGATTGTTGGTACTTTTACAAAATCCTGTGAAAGCGGAGGGATTTACACTTATGATTTTGATTTAAATACGGGAACTACTTTTTTAAAAGCCAATACTGAGAAAATCAACAACCCTGGTTTTTTAACCTTATCATCGGATAGAAATTTTATTTACAGTGTGAATCAATTTCAAAGTGAAAGTAGTATTAGCGCATTTAAATTTAATTCTAGATCGGGTAAATTAGATTTTATAAATGCTCAAAATTCTAGCGGTATCAATCCTTGTTATATTACAAATGACCAAAAAAATGTAATTGTTGCCAATTACACTAGCGGAAGCCTTGCTCTATTTTCAAAAAACGAAGATGGTTCTTTGGGTGAATCAAGGCAAGTTTTTCAACAATTTGGTAAAAGCATAAATCCAAAAAGACAGGAAAGTTCTCATGTTCACATGGTTCAATTTACCCCAGATAAGAAATTTGTTTTTGCGACCGATTTAGGTAAAGATAAAATCTACGTATACAATTATAATGTTACTTCTAAATTAAACATGTTGACGATTAAAGACAGTGTTTCTGTAAAGGCAGGAAGCGGACCAAGGCATTTCACATTCAATAAAAGCGGGAGTTTGTTTTATCTATTACATGAATTGGACGGGACTTTAACAGTTTATAAAAACAACAATGGGAACCTAATTAAATTACAAGAAACAACCGTTATTGCGCCAGACTTTATAGGTGAATCAAGCGCTGCCGACCTACATATTTCACCTGACGGGAAATATTTGTATGCTTCCAATAGAGGAACTGCTAATACTATTTCTTGTTTTGAAATCCAAAAGGAGGGAAGTTTGATATTTAAAGAACGAATAAGTACTCAAGGCAAAGGTCCAAGAAATTTTACCATTGATCCAACGGGGAATTATTTATTAGTTGGCCACCAATACACCAATAATATCGTGATATTTAAAATCAATAAAGAATCAGGAAGTCTTACAGATACTGGAAAACGAATTGAACTATGTTCTCCGGTTTGTTTGGTTTTTTCTGAAGAATAGTTATTTTTTATCCTTTCGTTTCTTATCTCTAGTTTTTAGCATGTTACGATTAACCGAACCGGAAACTTTCTTTTTGGTTTTTGAGGGACCCCCAAGATTTACCTTTTTATTCTTTTTAGCTTTTTCGTGAAAAGCACCACTTCCATCTAATTTTGGTTTTTTAAGAAGAAATTTAATCGGTTGCTTGTCTTTTTCAGGTTCGATTAGTTTGGTAGAAATCTCCACGGTTTCAGGAAATTCAATAACATCGATTTCATGGTTCATTAATATTTCAACCTCCGTAATTAAGTCGGCTTCCCGTGGAGTGATAAAACTAATCGCAGTTCCAGTTGCATCTGCACGACCGGTTCTACCAATTCGGTGCATGTACAATTCGGGCATTTCTGGAGCCTCAAAATTGATAACGTGAGAAATATTGGAAATATCCAAACCTCTAGCCATAATATCAGTGGTAATAATTCCTCTTAATTCTCCTTCTTGAAACGAAGCCATTGTACTCAAACGATAATTCTGAGATTTATTGGAGTGAATTACTCCAAACTGTCCATCAAAATGTTCTTCAATTCGCTCATGAAGTAAATCAGAAATCTTTTTATTATTTACAAATACTAATATTCTTTCCATCGATTCGTCGCTTTCCAGCAAATGGATTAGTAGATTAACTTTAGTATTGAAATTAGGTACATTATAAGTATATTGTTGGATATTCTCCAATGGGGTGCCAGATGGTGCCAATGTAACTTCTTCTGGGAAGTCGAAAAAATCATTTAAAATGGCATCCACTTCATCGGTCATAGTAGCTGAAAACAGAATGTTTTGACGTTTATTTCTAGTCATCATCGCTAAAATGGAAGTTAGCTGTACTCGGAATCCTAAGTTGAGCATTTCGTCAAATTCATCGATAACCAATTTCTGAGTATCGTCAAAACGAATGACACTATCCAAAGCTAAATCCATAACACGTCCAGGCGTTCCAACTAAAATATCAATTCCTTCGTAAACTGCTTTCTTTTGCGTATTTATGTTAACCCCTCCATAGATTCCTAATGTTCTAACGGACATGTATTTAGTTAACTTTTCAACTTCGTCAACCACTTGAACCACCAATTCACGGGTTGGAACAAGAATTACTATTTTAGGAGTATTGGTGGGTGTAAATTTGTATAACTTTAGTAAAGGAAGTAAATAAGCAAATGTTTTACCAGTTCCTGTTTGTGCAATTCCCATCATATCGCGTCCTGACATAATCACAGAAAATGATTTTTCTTGGATTGGGGTAGGTGTTACGAAACCTAAATCCTCAATTGCTTTTTGAACTGATTTAGGTAGATTGAATTGCTCGAAAGTAGTCATATAATGTAAATTTGGTGCAAATATACGTTTTTTAGACCGCTAATAGTAATTTTACTATTCTGAGAGTTGGAAGTATAGCAATGCAATTGCTGCAACCGACATAATCACTAATGCTGAAAAGCCAAGAAAATTTGCTACTTTACCATTTACATTAGTTCCCATAATTTTTTTATTATTCGAAATATGAAGGATAATTGCAATTAAAACCGGAGCAGTTAAACCATAAAGTATAGCCGTGTAGATTAACGATTGAATTGGACTTATGCCAATGTAATTTATTGACAAACCTAATATTAATGAAATGGCAATAATTACGTAAAATCCTTTGGCTTCATGAAATTTTTTGTCCAATCCTTGTTCCCAATCAAAAGTTTCAGAGAAAATATAGGAAATAGAACCGCTCAAAACTGGAATTGCGATTAAACCGGTACCAATTACACCAACCGCAAAAAGCAAATATGCTAAATTCCCAGCTATTGGTTTCAAAGCCATTGCCGCTTGTTCAACAGTATCAATTTGATGAATTCCGCTATTGTACAAAACAGTTCCTGTGGTAAGAATTATGAAATACATTACAAATCCAGAAACGGTCATTCCGAAATCTACATCTTGATTAATTTCATGAATGATCTTCTTATTTACTATAATATGTTTTCTATTTTTCATCTCTTCCACTTCTACAGAAGCTTGCCAGAAGAACAAATAAGGAGAAATGGTTGTTCCTAAAATACCAACGATTATGGCAATAAAATTCTTGTCAAATTTTATTGTAGGAATAAATGTTGCTTTAATTATAGCAGCAAAATCTTGTTGGTACAAAAACGGAACAATAAAATAAACGAGCATTACAATGCATAAATATTTTAATACTGAAGCTATTTTTTGATAGGGTAAATAGATAATCAATCCAAGGAGAATAATGGTAAAAATCACACTAAAATAATTGGCTTCAATTGTTGGAAATAGCAGGTTTCCCACAGCGCCCATACCGGCAATATCAGCTCCGATATTCATAATAATGGCTGGAAAGCTGAATAATAACATTAAGTATAAAATAGGTCTTGGATAATGTTTTTTTAGAGTTCCAGTTAAACCTTGTGAAGTAACCAGGCCAATTCTAGCACACATTTGCTGAATTGCAGCCATTAAGGGAAAGGCGATTATTGCAGTCCATAATGTAGAAAGTCCAAAGGCGGCGCCCGCTTGAGAATAAGTAGCAATTCCTGATGGATCGTCATCGCTTGCGCCAGTTACTAATCCGGGACCAATTTTTTTCCAACCACTTGTAAACCTGGATAAAAGTGATTTCTTTTGTTTCATTTTAAAATAAATTTGAATGTGTTTCTATTTTTCAAAGATACGAAACAAAGTGGGCATCATGATAGATTTTTCAATCGAGGTTTATTTAATCTATCAACAACAATTTGGTTTAGATTATTGTCCTATTTTTTTTCTTAATCCGAAAAGATAGAAGGATATAATTGAAAATAAAAATCCAATTAGGATAATGATATAATTCATTGGTTTTTCTATTGTAAGAGACATTCTTATTAAAATGGTAGTTATAATAAAGCTGGCATTTCTAAAAATGGTGAAAAACGAAAAATGATACGTAAATGAAATAATCAATAGCAATACATCTACAAAAATCATTATAGAGAAAAAATCGGAGTAGAAAACAGCGTTTGAATTGGGGTAGTTACTATCCGTTTGTAGGGCAATTATCATTTCAGAACCCCAATTGTAAAAACTACTTATACTTAATAATAATAAAATTACTATCATCCCCAGGGAAACCATTTTTTTAATATTAATGAAATTATTAAGTTGATTTACAACCTCTGCTTTTCCATTATTTTGATATATTTTATAGTATAAAATCGTTAAGCCCAGCATTAAAATTGCAGCGCAGAGATCATACATTAAACTTATAAAATCATGGTTGTAAATGTTTATTGAATTATTTAAATCAAGTTCAGCAATATCATGAAAGAAACTCCGAAGAGTAATTAATGTAATTACTTCAAATTGTTTCCCTACAAACTCTGAAATAGATTTTGGAATAATAATAACTAACAGAAAAACTTCATAAAGCAGGATGAAACTAAATGGGGTGTATATTGCTTTTAAGAAACTGTGCTGAAAATTTCGAAAAAATAAAAAATTGTTACCTAAAAAGATCAGGGCTAAATGCAACAAAAAAGAAAAAACGGCTACACGGAGAATGACTAATTCTATTTTACGTATGTTTTTTGAACTAAAGTAAGTGTCGAAGTAATTGCCTAAAATAACTATAATATTATTCATAAATTCTAAGAGTTTAATTATTTATAACTTTTTGAATTTGTGGCGCTTAAACTAATTTTGTGGGGTTATTTATTTTACAAATGTAATTTTTTTTTGATTACAATTGATTAATTTTATTTATAAAAAAATCCGTTTTGAATTCACAAAACGGATTGCTATTTTAAGAGTTACTTTTTATAAGTGAATTACTTCGCCATAAGCATCAGCAACAGCTTCCATAACCGCTTCACTCATTGTTGGATGTGGGTGAATCGCTTTTAGAATTTCATGTCCTGTAGTTTCTAATTTTCTAGCAACCACAGCTTCTGCAATCATGTCGGTAACACCTGCGCCAATCATATGACAACCTAACCATTCTCCGTATTTGGCATCGAAAATTACTTTTACAAATCCGTCAGGAGTTCCAGAAGCTTTTGCTTTTCCAGAAGCAGTGAAAGGGAATTTTCCGATTTTTAAATCATATCCTTTTTCTTTAGCTTGTTTTTCAGTCAATCCTACAGAGGCAATTTCTGGAGTTGCATAGGTACAACCTGGTATATTTCCATAATCGATAGGATCTACATGCAATCCTGCGATTTTTTCTACACAAGTAATTCCTTCAGCAGAGGCTACGTGTGCCAATGCAGGTCCTGGAACTACATCACCAATAGCATAATAACCTGGAATGTTAGTTTGGTAGAAATCATTTACAATTATTTTATCTCTATCAGTAGCTATTCCCACTTCTTCTAATCCTATATTTTCAAGGTTGGTTTTAATCCCAACAGCCGAAAGTAAAATATCGGCTTCTAGAACTTCTTCACCTTTAGCCGTTTTAACATAAGCTTTTACCCCTGCTCCTGAAGTATCTATTTTTTCAACAGAAGAGTTGGTCATTATATTTACACCTGCTTTTTTCATTGAACGTTCCATTTGTTTAGAAATGTCTTCGTCTTCAAGAGGCACAATATTAGGAAGGAATTCTACAATTGTAACTTGTGTTCCCATTGCATTATAAAAGTGGGCAAATTCAACTCCAATAGCTCCCGAACCAACAACGATCATCGATTTAGGTTGTTTTTCTAAAGTCATTGCTTGACGGTAACCGATTACTTTTACCCCGTCTTGTGGTAAGTTGGGTAATTCTCTTGAACGAGCTCCAGTTGCAATGATAATATGATCGGCATCATAATCAGTAACTTTACCATCGGCAGCAGTAACAGCAACTTTTTTACCTGGTTTCATTTTTCCAAAACCATCAATCACATCGATTTTATTTTTTTTCATTAGGAATTGCACTCCTTTACTCATTCCGTCTGCAATTCCACGGCTACGACCTACCACAGCTGTAAAATCTTTATCAAATGAAGCTACCGATAAACCGTAATCAGAAGCGTGCTTAAGATAATCAAATACTTGAGCCGATTTCAGTAATGCTTTTGTAGGAATACATCCCCAATTCAAGCAAACTCCACCTAAGTTTTCTTTTTCAATAACAGCAACTTTAAAACCCAATTGAGAGGCTCTAATTGCAGTTACATATCCTCCAGGTCCACTTCCTAAAACTATTACATCGTATTTCATTTTTTTCGTATTTATTTAATTATGGTAAAAATGCAGTCGCAAAAGCTCGTGTCATTTTTTCGTATTTATTTAATTATGGTAAAAAAGCTGTCGCAAATTTATGAATTAATTTTTATTTGATAATAGGAAAACTGTAATTAGTTAACCAATTTTCAAAGTCTATTTATGAGTTTAAAGTGAACTGAGAATCGTATAAGTTTTTATAATAACCCGAAGCTACATTTAATAATTCTTGGTGGGTTCCTTGCTCTACAATTAGTCCTTTATCCATTACTACAATTTTGTCAGCGTTAATTATTGTTGCCAATCGATGCGCTATTATTATTGAAGTTCTGCCTTTAGTGATTGTTTCGGTTGCTTTTTGAATTAATTCCTCTGAATACATGTCGATAGATGAAGTAGCTTCGTCCAAAATTAATATACTTGGATTACTAACATAGGCTCTTAAAAATGCAATTAATTGGCGTTGTCCTGATGATAACATTACGCCACGTTCTTTCACATTGTAGTCGTAACCACCAGGCAAACTATTGATGAAATCATGAACACCAATTTTTTTGGCTGCTGCCACTACTTGCTCGCGGGTAATTTCAGGATTGTTAAGCGTGATATTGTTTAATATCGTGTCGGCAAATAGGAAGACATCTTGTAAAACCACTGCAATTTGTTTTCTGAGTGAATCCAATGTGTAATCGTGAATATTTTGATTATCAATGTAAATCGTTCCGGAATTGATTTCATAAAAACGATTTAGCAAATTGATGATAGTTGTTTTTCCAGCACCGGTAGCTCCAACTATTGCTATGGTTTGGCCTTTTTGCACACTTAAATAGATGCCTTTAATTACTTCTTCGTTGTCGATATAACTGAATTTTACTTCTTTGAATTCTATTACACCTTCAAAAGTTGGCGCTTCAATTGTTCCAATGTCTTGTATGTGTTCTTTAGTATCTAAAATTTCAAAAACACGATTGGCAGAGATCATTCCCATTTGCATTTCATTAAATTTATCCGCTATTTGGCGCAACGGATTAAATAACATTCCTATGTACATCGTATAGGAAAAGATATCTCCAAAGGTGGTGGTAGTATCGCCATCTAAAATTCTGAAACCTCCATAAAGTACTATGAAACCTAAAGTTAATGAAGAAATGATATCTGCAATAGGGAAAAAAATCGAGTTGTAAAGAATTGTTTTTATCCAAGCGTTTTTATGTTTGGCGTTGATTTCTTTGAATTTTTCGTATTCAATATTCTCTCTATTAAATAGTTGAACGATTTTCATTCCCGTAACCCGCTCTTGTACAAAAGTATTTAGGTTGGCTATTTGATTTCGTACTTCTTCAAAAGTCACTTGCATTTTGCGTTGAAAAATTCGAGTAACAAATACTAATATTGGCATTGCAATAAATACAATAATCGTTAATTTCCAATTTTCATTAAGCATGAAAATAAGAATTACAATCATTTTCAGTAAGTCGCTGGCAATCATAAACAAACCTTGACTGAAAATTTTAGCAATGGATTCCATATCAGAAACCGATCTTGTAATTAATTGACCTACGGGAGCGGTATCGTAATATTTCATTTTGAAACTCAACATGTGTTTGAAGAGTTTTACACGGACATCTTTTACGATATCTTGGCCAAGCCAATTCGCCCAATAAACAAAGAAAAAGTTGGAGAGTACCTCTAGAATAAGAACAATACCCATTAAAGTCACGTACCATAAAAGGCCCGCTTGATCGTGAGTTTTTATATAATCATCGACAGTTAATTTTAATAGATAAGGACGTAATGCCGCAAAAATCGATAGAAATATTGCGAATAGAATGACACTATTAAATCGAAATTTATAGGGTTGAGCATATTTTAATATCCTTTTAAAAACAATGGTATCGAATGCTTTTGCTTTCATATTATTTTGATAGTGTAACTTGTATTTTTTGTTTATAAAAGCATTTATATATATTCATATTCAATTTTAGTTAGAAACAAGCCTTGTGCAGGAACCGAAAAGCCAGCTTCATTTCTGTTTTTATTTTCAATAATAGAATTGAAATCAGCAAGTGTGATTTTATGTAATCCAACATTTACAAGCGTTCCAACAATTGCACGAACCATATTTCTTAAAAACCGATCGGCTGAAATGGTAAATATTAATTGGTTGTTTTCTTGTTTCCAATAAGCCTCATAAATAGTACAATTGAAAGTATTTACATCGGTATTTACTTTTGAAAAACATTGAAAATCAGTATGGTTTAATAAAATTTTAGCGGCTTGATTCATCAATTCAACCTCTAGATTTTGGTGGTAATACCAACACTCTTCTTGAGAAAAAACGTCTTTAACAGAAGATATATGATATTGATACGTTCTTTTTTTGGCATCAAAACGGGCGTGAGCATCTTCATGAACTGGAATAATATTGTAAATCGCAATGTCTTTTGGAAGGTAGGAATTTAATTTATGTAGTGTCGATTCAATTTCAAGAGTAGGAGTGTAGTCAAAATGAGCAAACATTTCTTTGGCATGGACTCCGGTGTCTGTTCTTCCAGCTCCCATGCAATTTATATCAGAATTTAGTATTACGGAAAGTGCATTATTCAAAGTTTCTTGAACCGACGAAGCGTTGGGTTGAACTTGCCATCCATGGTAATTTGTTCCGTTGTATGCTAATTTTATGAAATATCTCAAGTGACTTATTTTGAAGTGGTAAAGATACTTATTAATTTTTTCGCAACGAAATTACTGGCGATCAAAGTTGTTTAGAATATGATTTTTTATTTGTACTTGGAATGTTTAAATTTACCTCAAAATCCTAGCCCAGATTGAAGTGAAAATCCTGCGCGCTTAAGCGCAGATTGAAGCGAAAAGCTGGAAATAGCTCCTAATAAAACAATTTTGAAAAAAATATTGCTTCTTTCAGATACCCACAGTCATATTGATGAAACAATTTTGAAGTACGTTAATTTGGCTGATGAGGTTTGGCATGCGGGGGATATTGGGGATTTGTCGGTTACCGATACCATTAAAAAGTTGAAGCCTTTGCGAGCTGTTTTTGGGAATATCGATGACGATAAAGCGCGAATGGAATTTCCGTTACACAACCGATTTATGTGTGAAGGTGTGGATGTTTGGATTACCCATATTGGCGGTTATCCAGGAAAATACAATCCGAATATTAGAGATGAAATGTTGAATAATCCTCCGAAATTATTTATTTGTGGGCATTCCCATATATTAAAAGTAATGTTTGATAAAAAACACGATTTTTTGCATATGAATCCGGGAGCGGCTGGAATTAGTGGTTTTCAC
>CALPNL020000027.1 GCA_943324925.2 Chitinophaga pinensis
ATTTATGATGTTTGAGCGAAAAACGGGGCTCGAACCCGCGACCTCGACCTTGGCAAGGTCGCGCTCTACCAACTGAGCTATTTTCGCATTTCAATTTTTACAAAGAGCTGCTTTACTTGTTCTGTATTAACGCACCTAACTTTTATTTACAAAGCCGTTTGTTGAACTTGTTTGCGGAGGCAAATTTAATACAATTATTCAATTACACAAGCCTTTTTTTTAAAAAAATAAAGCGCCCTATTTAACCTTCTGATAACGATATCTTTAAACTAAAAATATATTATTTTTTAGTCAACATTCTTTTAATTTCATTGAGTTTCATCATGGCCTCAATAGGAGTTAGAGTGTTGATATCTAAATTTAAAATCTCCTCTTTGATTTCTTCTAACAAAGGATCATCTAGATTAAAGAAACTCATTTGCATTTCTTCCTTTTCAGATTTTATTCCTGCTAAAGCATCGCCAGAATGCTCTTTTTCAAGTTTTTTTAATAATTTCTGCGCTTTTAAAATCACTGTTTGCGGCATCCCAGCCATTTTAGCCACATGTATTCCAAAACTATGCGCACTTCCTCCTTTTACTAATTTTCTGATAAAAAGTACCGTTTCTTTTAGTTCCTTAACAGAAACATTGAAATTTTGAATTCGAGGCAACAAATCAGTCATCTCATTCAATTCATGATAATGGGTAGCAAAAAGTGTTTTCGGTTTTGAAGGGTGTTCGTGTAAAAATTCAGCTATTGCCCAAGCGATAGAAATACCGTCATAGGTGCTAGTTCCTCTTCCAATTTCGTCTAATAATATCAAACTCCTATCTGATAAATTATTCAAAATAGAGGCCGTTTCATTCATCTCTACCATGAAAGTAGATTCTCCCATTGAGATATTATCTGAAGCTCCAACTCTGGTAAAAATCTTATCGATAATTCCCATCCTAACTTGGTCTGCAGGCACAAAACTTCCCATTTGTGCTAACAACACAATTAAAGCCGTTTGTCTTAATATTGCTGATTTTCCAGACATATTTGGACCCGTAATCATAATTAATTGCTGGGTTTCCCTGTCTAGAAAAACATCGTTTGCAATATATGGGGTGCCTACAGGCAATTGTTTTTCAATTACCGGATGGCGCCCATTTTTAATGTCTAACTCGAAAGTTGCATCCAATTCGGGACAAATATATTTATTTTCGATAGCCAATTGAGCAAAAGAAGTCAAGCAATCCAATTGCGCAACTAAATTGGCATTAAGCTGCACTTGCTTTATATAAGTGGTAATCCAAGCTACTAACTGCTCAAATAATTCTGATTCTAATTTGTGTATTTTCTCCTCAGCCCCTAGAATTTTAGTCTCATATTCTTTAAGTTCTTCTGTAATATAACGCTCCGCACTCACTAATGTTTGTTTGCGAATCCAATCGGCTGGAACTTTATCTTTATGGGTGTTTCTAACTTCAATAAAATAACCAAAAACATTATTGAACGAAATTTTCAAAGAGGTAATTCCGGTATTCTCCGATTCCCTTTTTTCTATTCCTTCCAAAAAATCTTTACCTGAGGTTGAAATAGCTCTTAACTCATCTAATTCAGCATTCACCCCTTTTGCAATAGCGTTTCCTTTTGCAATAGCAACGGGAGCATCTTGATTTAATGTCGAATTTATTTTCTCTCGTAGCAACTCACAATCGTGTAATTTATCTCCAATTACCTTAACCGCTTCTTGAGAGCTTTCCAACGCAATTTTTTTAATTGGAATAATAGCATCTAACGATTCTTTTAAATAAACCACTTCGCGAGGCGAAACTTTTCCAGTTGCAATTTTTGAAATTAATCGTTCCAAATCAGAAATTTGTTTGATTTGGTGTTGAATTTCCTTTAAAATAGTTTGATTGTCTTTCAAATATGATACTACTTCGTGACGGCTTTTAATTTTATTTATATCTTTTAAAGGCAATGCCAACCAACGTTTTAGCAATCTTCCCCCCATTGGAGATAGCGTTCTGTCAATAACCTCTAATAAAGTAACAGCGTTTGGATTATAACTATGATACAATTCTAAATTTCTAATGGTAAAGCGATCCATCCAAACATAGGCATCCTCAGCAATTCGCTGAATTGAAGAAATATGTTGTAATTTATTATGTTGTGTTTCTGAAAGATAATAAAGAATAGCTCCAGATGCGATGATTCCTTCTGGCAATTCTTCAATTCCAAATCCTTTTAATGATACCGTTTGAAAATGATTGGTAAGCGTTTCAAAAGCGTAGTCTTCTTTATAAACCCAATCTTCTAAATAAAAATTATGGTATTCTTCCCCAAATATTTCTTTGAAATCGTTTTTATTGTTTTTTGGAATTAAGACTTCACTAGGGTTAAAATTTTGCAATAATTTATCAATATAATCTTCCGATCCTTGAGCTGTCAAAAATTCTCCTGTAGAGACATCTAAGAAAGAAATCCCAATTGCTTTTTTGCCAAAATAAATCGAAGCCAAAAAATTATTCGTCTTAGAATGCAATACCTCATCATTCATAGAAACACCCGGCGTAACCAATTCTGTAACGCCTCTTTTGACAATTGTTTTAGTCATTTTAGGGTCTTCTAATTGGTCACAAATAGCAACTCTAAGTCCGGCTTTAACTAATTTAGGCAAATAGGTGTTTATAGAATGGTGTGGAAATCCAGCCAAGGCAGTTTCTGTTTCAGATCCTGCTCCTCTTTTGGTAAGAGTGATTCCTAGTATTTTTGAAGCACGAACAGCATCTTCACCAAAAGTTTCATAAAAATCACCTACTCGAAATAATAAACAAGCGTCAGGATATTTCCTTTTGATCTCATTGTATTGCTTCATTAATGGGGTTTCCTTAACTTCTTTTTCTTTAGCTGCCAACTTGAATTATTTATAAATGAATACCATTTTTCTAAAAGCGAATTTAATTATTTTTAAACTGAATTTAGATGTTTCGATAATTAATTTAATTTTAAGAAAATTTTATTAATTGAATTGATTTTTTTATTTAGATTTGTTCTCATAATTTAATTAAAATTACAATGAAAAAAATATTTTTATTAGCGATGCTAACCGTTTTAGGAGTTACTACTTCTAATGCTCAAGAAACTAAAAAAGCTAAATCCGCTACAGAAACTAAATCAGTTGCTCCAAAATTAGATGGTGCAGGGATGGTTTTCGAAACAGAAACTATTGATTACGGAACAATTGAGCACAATGCTGAAGGAACTCGTAAATTTGTTTTTACTAATAATGGAAATAAACCATTAATTATTACAAATACGCAAGGATCTTGTGGATGTACAGTTCCAACAACTCCAAAAGAACCAATCGCTCCAGGAGCAAAAGGGGAAATTGGTGTTCATTATGCAACTGACCGAGTGGGTGCATTTACTAAAACAGTAACAGTGACTTCAAATGCTGAAGGTCAGCCAACAAAAGTGTTAACAATTAAAGGAACTGTTTTGCCAGATCCAACTCCAGCTACTCCAGTAGCACCAAAAAGCTAACTATATTTTATTATATAATAAAAGCTTCCTTAATCAGGGAGCTTTTTTTTTGAATCTTGAAATTGATTATGCGCAAACTAGAAAACAGTGAATTAAATAGAATGACAGTCGACGACTTTAAAGATGCTTCAAAAACGCCTTTAATTATTATTCTTGACGATATTCGAAGCTTGAATAATATTGGATCAGTGTTTAGAACATCGGATGCGTTCTTAATTGAAAAAATATTTCTTTGTGGAATTACTGCAACACCACCAAATAAAGAAATTCATAAAACAGCATTGGGAGCAACTGAAACTGTAACTTGGGAATATTATGAAAATGTACTTGAAGTAATTGAAAAGTTAAAATCAGAGGGTGTAAAAGTTTTTGCAATTGAACAAGTGGAGAGCGCAATATTCTTACAAGATTTTGAAATAGAAAAAAATCAAAAATACGCTTTAGTATTTGGAAATGAGGTTTTTGGCGTATCCCAAAAAGCAGTAGAAATTTGTAATGGAACAATCGAAATTCCGCAATTAGGAACGAAACATTCCTTAAATATAGCTGTCAGTGCAGGCATAGTAATTTGGGATTTTTTCAAAAAAATGAGATAATTTACCCTTCCATTTTTTTTCTAATTTCATCCAAAATAAACATATAATCACTTTGGTTTTTTACAAAATCTCTGTCGGAAACATCAATAATTAAAACATTCAAATTAGTTTGTGTATTGATGTAATCTAAATAACCCTTATTGATTTTGTCCAAATAATCTGCTGGAATCTCTTGCTCATAACTTCTGCCTCTTCGCTTTATATTCTGCAACAATCGATCTGTATTTTGATACAAATAAACATACAAATCGGGTTTTGGCATTTCTTTATAAATGATGTCAAACAACGTTTTATAGAGTCTAAACTCATCGTCTTGCAAGGTAACTTTTGCGAAAATTAAGGATTTAAAGATGTGATAATCGGCAACGATAAAATCTTTAAATAAATCGAATTGCGCTAAATCATCAGATAATTGCTGGTATCTATCGGCTAAAAAAGACATTTCAAGCGGAAATGCATATCTGTTTTGATCTTTATAGAATTTAGGTAAAAAGGGGTTATCAGCAAAACGCTCAAATACCGTTTTCGCATTAAAATCTTGAGCAATTTTTTCTGCCAATGTCGTTTTTCCTGCGCCAATATTTCCCTCGATTGCAATATAATTGTATTGTTGTAAATTGTATTTTTCTAATGGCAACGCTAAATTAGAGACTACTTTACAATTACTTTTGTCTTTACATGAATCAATTAAATCTTGAGTAGATTTATTCATAACTGGGTGAACGAATTCCAATTGTAAGTCCTTCATTGGCAACAAAACAAACAATCGATCCTGCATTTGCGGGTGCGGCACAACTAAATTGGTTGATTGAATGATTTCATTATCAAAACTGATAATATCTATATCAATAATTCTAGGCTGGTAGCCCTCATGCAAACTCCTGATTCTCCCAAGTTTTTTTTCAATTTTTAAACAACTTGATAGTAATTTTTGAGCTGATTTTGAAGTCTGAATTGCTATAGCACAATTGTAAAATGAATCGCTTTCAAATCCCCAAGAGGGCGTTTCATATAATTTTGAAACTGAAAATACCGTTCCAATCTCTATTTGAATCAATTGAATGCACGCTTGAACATTCTCAAGACGATCGCCTTGATTACTTCCTATCGATAAAATGGCTTGATTTTGGGATTTCATATTAACCGCAAATTAACGAAAGAAAATGAGAATAAAACTATAATTGTAATGAGTGTTAATAAATAAATATTACGAGTGGAAAACAATTTTAAATGATACTATAGGATGTAATTATACTTCAATTCTAACAATATATCCTTCATTACTTCTAACATTAAAAACTGTTCCATCTTCAAAAATTAGATATTGCCCTTTTATACCAATTAATTTTCCTTTAAAGTTTGGAGTTTTATCTAGACTTAAACTATTAATTTTTGAAGGATATTCTAGAACCGGATAATTCATTTCGTACAAATCATTTTTTTCTAAATGAAAATATTCCTGAACTTCGTTGGGTAATAAAGGTTGGAGTTTTTCACGTTCTATAATTAAATCGGTAAAAACGATATCATTCGTGAGCATTTTTCTCCAATTGGTTTTATCAGCAAAGTGATTTTTTAACGCTACTTCAGTAATTCCTGCGAGATATCGATTCGGAACTTCAACAATTGAAATGGCTTTCTCCGCACCTTGATCTATCCAACGAGTAGGAACTTGGGTTTTACGCGTTACTCCTACTTTAACCTCACTTGACAGAGCCAAATAAACAATATGCGGTTGCAATTGAACACGTTCTTCATAAGCCAAATCTCGATCTTGGATTCCTAAATGAGCGGTACTCAATTCCGGTTTCATAATCCAGTCGCCAACAGCGGGACTAGAATAAAAACAATCATAGCAAAATCCTTGACGGAAAATTTTCTTCTTTTTTCCACAATTCAAACATTGGTAACCAACAAAATTGATTTCAATATTTTTATTTAATAATTGATTTACATTTAGAAAACTATCTTGAAAAATCAAAAAATATTGAATTGGAGTTTCAAATTGCGTTTGCATTTTATTTAGAACGCCTTCGTAAGTCATTATTGAAAAATTTAAAATTAAAATTGGAATTGCGTAAAATTTGCTATTTTTGGTAAAGTTAGCATTTGTTTACTGTTTAACAAATCTAAAAGTCGAAATCTAAATCTAAAGTTGAAATGCCAATTTCTATAATCAATTCCTTCGCTTCTTGGGTTTTAAAACAGCGCATTCATCAGATTGAGCTATTTTTAAAATACCCTAATGAAGTACAAGAAGAATTGCTTTTGAATTTAATTCGCACCGCAGAAAAAACTACCCTTGGAATAGAATACGGCTATGAATCGATTAAATCCTATGAAACTTTTATAGAACGAGTTCCTATTTCAACTTATGAAGATTTACAGCCCTTTATTGAACGGACTCGCTTAGGAGAACAAAATGTATTTTGGAACACTCCTGTAAAATGGTTTGCAAAATCTAGTGGAACCACCAATGCAAAAAGTAAATTTATTCCAGTAAGTAGTGAAGCTTTAGAAAATTGCCATTATAAAGGCAGTAAGGATTTGTTGTGCATGTATTTAAATAACAACGAAAATTCAGGGCTTTTTGCGGGAAAAAGTCTGCGTTTAGGGGGTAGTTCTCAAATCTATGAAGACAACAATTCCTTTTTTGGTGATTTATCGGCGATTCTTATTGAAAACATGCCTATTTGGGCTGAATTTATAAGTACTCCAAGTAATCGAATTTCCTTAATGAGTGAATGGGAAACTAAAATTACTGCAATTATCAATGAGACTAAAAATGAAAATGTAACCAGTTTTGCCGGAGTTCCTTCGTGGATGTTAGTATTACTAAATAAAGTGCTTGAAGAAACCGGCCATTCCAATTTATTAGAAATTTGGCCAAATCTGGAAGTCTATTTCCATGGAGGTGTCAATTTTGATCCCTACAGAGAGCAATATCAGAAAATAGTTCCCAATTCAAATTTTAAATATTATGAAATTTACAATGCCTCTGAAGGATTTTTTGCTATTCAAGATAGAAACGATTCCAATGAATTATTGTTGATGTTGGATTATGGAATTTTTTATGAATTCATTCCAATGGATGTTTTTGGGACAACAAACCAACATGCAATTCGCTTGTGCGATGTTGAATTAAATAAAAATTATGCAATTGTGATTACAACAAATTCTGGCTTGTGGCGCTATATGATTGGAGATACCGTTAGATTTACCTCGTTAAACCCTTACAGAATTAGAGTTACGGGTAGAACAAAACACCATATCAATGTTTTTGGTGAGGAGTTAATGGTTGAAAATACCGATCGGGCTATTGCCAAAGCATGTCAAATAACCCATACTGAAGTAGTTGATTATACTGTCGCTCCTATATTTATGAAAGGTAAAGAAAAAGGGGCGCATGAATGGATGATCGAGTTCAAGAATAACCCTACAGATGCAGCTGCTTTCGCAAAAATCTTAGATGAAACCCTACAAACTCTAAACTCAGATTATGAAGCCAAGCGCTATAATAATATGACTTTAAATCAATTGAAAATAAATATTGCACGCCCAAATTTATTTTATGACTGGCTTAAAGACCAAAACAAATTAGGAGGCCAACACAAAATTCCTAGGCTTTCAAATCAAAGGGATTACTTAGAAAAATTAAAAGGAATGCAGATTATAAAATAAAAACCGTCTAATAAAGACGGTTTTTATTTTCTTTAAGACGCTATTTCCAAGCGTTTCAACAAGTTTTTACTCAAGGTATGTTGCGCATATTCTTTATCAATATCCAACGTTTTTTCGTCAGAACTTGGCAAATCGTACATCGCATCAGTAAGAATCGCTTCACATAAAGAACGTAATCCACGAGCACCTAATTTATATTCTAACGCTTTATCTACAATAAAATCTAACGCTTCGTCTGTAATATTAAACGCCACTTCGTCCATTAAAAACAACTTTTTATATTGCTTAATTAAAGCGTTTTTAGGCTCTGTTAATATGGCTCTCAACGTTTCTCTATCTAAAGGATCCATGTGAGTTAATACCGGCAAACGACCAATGATTTCAGGAATCAATCCAAAATCTTTGATGTCTTTTGGAATAATATATTGTAATAAATTGTCTTTATTGATATTGTCGGCATTTTTAGAAGTACTGTAACCCATCGCTTGACGGTTCAATCTTTTGGAAATAATTTTTTCAATTCCATCAAAAGCACCTCCGGCAATAAACAATATATTTTGGGTATTTACTTCTACAAATTTTTGATCTGGGTGTTTTCTACCTCCTTTTGGCGGCACATTCACTACCGTTCCTTCTAGCAATTTTAATAGCGCTTGTTGCACGCCTTCACCAGAAACATCACGAGTGATTGATGGGTTATCTCCTTTACGGGATATTTTATCAATTTCGTCAATAAAAACAATTCCTCTTTCGGCTTTGGCAACATCATAATCGGCCGCTTGAAGAAGGCGAGTTAATATACTTTCCACATCTTCTCCTACATAACCAGCTTCGGTTAATACAGTTGCGTCAACAATTGCTAACGGAACATCTAGCATTTTTGCAATGGTTTTGGCAACCAATGTTTTTCCAGTTCCTGTTTGGCCCACCATAATAATATTGGATTTTTCAATCTCCACTTCATCTTCTACTTCTTGTTGCATCAATCGTTTATAATGATTGTAAACTGCAACCGCCATTACTTTTTTGGTTTGTTCTTGACCGATAACATATTTATCTAGAAAAGCACGAATTTCTTTAGGTTTTCTAAGAACTAAATCGCCTACATTAGATTTTATATTAGATTTTAATTCCTCAACCACAATGCCATTTGCTTGCTCAATGCATTTATCACAAATGTGCGCGTCTATTCCAGCAATCAATAAATTGGTTTCTGGTTTTTTTCTTCCACAGAAGGAACATTCTAATTTTTCTTTTGCCATTTTATTTTAGTAGCAAAGTTGAAAGATTTAAAGTAGCAAAGGAAGAAACTCTGAACCCTTGAACCTTAAGGCCTTTAAACTTAATATTTATCTTCTCAAAACTTCATCAATCATTCCGTACTCTTTAGCTTCATCGGCAATCATCCAATAATCGCGTTCAGAATCCATATGCACTTTTTCAAATGATTGCCCTGAATGCTTAGAAATTATTTGATATAATTCATCTTTTAGCTTTAGCATTTCACGCAAGTTGATTTCCATATCGGTAGCAACTCCTTGCGCTCCACCTGAAGGTTGGTGAATCATTACTCTTGAATGAGGTAATGCCGAACGTTTTCCTTCCGCACCAGCGCACAATAAAACAGCTCCCATTGAAGCAGCCATTCCTGTACAAATGGTAGCTACATCAGGCTTAATGTATTGCATGGTATCGTAAATTCCTAATCCAGCGTATACGCTACCACCGGGAGAATTGATATAAATTTGTATGTCTTTTGAAGAATCTGCACTTTCTAAGAACAACAATTGAGCTTGAACGATATTTGCAATTTGATCGTCAATTCCTGTTCCCATGAAGATAATTCTATCCATCATTAATCTAGAAAAAACATCCAATTGAGAAACGTTCAAATGGCGTTCTTCAATAATATAGGGAGTCATCCCTTTTGGCGTCATTGCATTCACAAGTTTATCGTAATACAAATTATTAACTCCTTGATGCTTTGTTGCAAACTTCTTAAATTCGTTAGAGTAATTCATTTTTTTATTATTAATAAGTTTAATATATTGTCTAGATTCTTCACAAAGTTAATGCAAAGCGTTAAATAAAAGAGTGCCAAAAAAATAATTTTCTGACACTCAAATATAATTCTTTTTTATTGTTTATCAATTAAGACTTACTAATCTAGGATTTATTCTCCGTAAAATGCGGCAATAAATTCAGGGTAAGTTACTTTCTTTTCTTTAGCATTTGCTTTTTCTTTGAAAAGTAGTAATAGTTTTTCCCCTACCACTTGATCAGATAGTTTTTTAACTTCCTCTTGATTTGCCAATACTCTAGCTACAATTCCTTGAACCTCTTCATCTGTAGGATTCATTTGTCCAAATTGCGCCATTTGTTGTCTGATTGACTTAGCCGTGAATTCTTTCAAATCTTCAAATGTAACTTGGATGTTTGATTGGCTTAACGCTCTTCCTTCAATCAATTGGTAACGCAATCCTTTTTCAGATTTCTCGTACTCAATTGCTGCTTCTTCAGCAGATAATTTTTTCTCCCCAACCGTTTGCAACCATCTTTTCAAGAAATCTGCAGGTAAATCAAATTTCGTATTTTCAACTAAGAAATTAGTTACATCAGTTAACAATTTTTGATCTGCTTGTTGAGCAAATTGTAATTCAGCATCTTCTTTAATTTTAGCTTTTAAATCCGCTAATGAAGATACTGTTCCAGGTCCGAAAAGTTTATCAAATAATTCTTGATTCAATTCAGCTAGTTCGGTTCCGTTGCTACTTTCAATAGTAAAATCAACATCAATTGCTAAACCATGCACTTCATCATGACCTACTTTTAAAACGTCCATTAATTGATGATCGTCATCAAAAAGCCCTTTTGTATTTACAGTTACCACGTCACCCGCTTTTTTTCCTACAAATTTAGCTCCTGTTTTTTTATCTTTAAAAATAGAAATATTGAACGTGTAAGGGGCATTAATTCCATGTTCAGCATTGGTAAAAGTTCCTGTTATATCTGAACTTTCTTCAACAACTGTTTGAGGAATTGGAGTTCCAAATTGTTTTTGTATGCGAACCACTTGCTCATCAATTAACTTGTCATCAGCGGTTACAACATATTTAATAATGTTATTTTTAGCCTCAAGATCTAAATCGAAATTTGGAACTAATCCAATTTCGTATTCAAATTCCATTTCTTCATCATCCCATGGAAAATCAGTATTTTCTTTTGCTAATGGAGTACCAAGTAAATTCAAACGCTCTGATTGAATGTATCTTTCCAATGCCAAGTCAACCACTTTTTTTACTTCTTCAATTTTAATTGCTCTTCCGTATTGTTTTTCAACTAAATCTCTAGGCACAGCACCTTTTCTAAATCCTTTTACTGTTGCCAATGGCATTTTTTCATTGATTCTTTTTTGTACTTGTCCTTTGTAATCCATGTGAACTACTTTCAAAACAATTACTTCATTTACAGCATTTATTGCTACTCTTTTGATATCCATTTTCTTTCTTATTTTCTTAATAAAATTGGGTTGCAAAAATATAATTTTTTTACGACCTAAACAAGTTTAATAATTCTGAGTGTATATATTAAAAATAGGATTTAAAAAAATAATTAAAAATGCTCTTATTAGTTTCTTACATTAACATAATATAGTACTTTAGTGCCTCGAAAATTATTACCATTGAGCACCTCGTTTTCATTCAAAATATTTACTTCAACTTCAGAATTTCCAGGTAATTGGAACGACTTTTCTGCGAATAATATTTTCTTTTCAAAAGAGTATTTGCATATTTTAGAAGTTTCATCACCAACTAATATCTCAAGTAATTTTATTGGATTATTCCAAAATGATAAATTAGTTGGCGTTGCCTTAACGCAATTCAACAATTTAAGTTTGGTGAATTCTTATGGCGAAAGAGATAATTGCATTAAAAATAAAATTAGAACATTTGTTTTCAAAAATTTTAGTTCCAATGTGCTTGTAGTTGGAAACAATACTTTGACAGGGCAAAATACACTATGTTTTTCTGAAGAAGTTCCAACGAAAGACTTAATTAATTTACTCTATGAAGCGGTCGAGGAATTGCAAAGACAGATCCAGAAAAAAGGGCAAAAAGTTCATCTAGTGATTTACAAAGATTTTCCTGAAATGCAAATTCCATTATTCGAATTGCCTAAATTTAATTCGTTTTACAAATTCACTACCCAGCCCAATATGGTTTTTTCTATCAAAGAACAATGGAAAACTTTTGATGATTATGTAACTGATTTAACTAAAAAATACCGTGACCAATTTAAACGAGCTCGTAAAAAATCAGAAGGAATTACCAAACGTAAATTTTCACTAGAAGACATTGAAAATAATAAAGGCCGAATAGTCGAATTGTATTTAAATGTTGCTGAAAAAGCCCCTTTCAATACTTTTTTCTTAAATGACAATCATTTTGAAATTTTCAAAAAAGCGTTGAATGATAAATTCTTATTTTACGGTTATTTTAAAGAAGAGACTTTAATTGGTTTTAACACCTTAATAAAAAATGGAAATGATATAGACACCTACTTTCTAGGTTATGATGAAAAATGCCAAAGAGAGAGAATGTTGTATTTGAATATGCTTTACGACATGATTGCCTATTCAATTAATAAAGGTTATAGAAGAATTATTTTTGCTCGTACTGCTCTTGAAATTAAAAGCTCCGTTGGAGCAAATCCTGAGGTTTTATATGGTCTAATGAGGCATAATAACCGTTTCATTAATTTATTTATACCAAAATTATTTAATTTTTTTGAACCAAAAATGGAATGGACAGAAAGAAATCCTTTTAAATAAAACTATAACCTGTCAATTTCTTCCTGAACTACTTCCCAATCAAAAAGTAATTGTTCTAAATTCGCTTTCTTTTTATTATATGCAACAAAAAAGTCGGCATTTTCAATGTGCTTGTCATAATTTGAAGCCACCATTTTATCGTCGTTTTGAATGTCAATTTCCAATTGTTTAATTTGACTTTCAATTTTACTCAAACGGTTGTAAAGCGACTTATTTTTCTTTTGGTCTTCGTAGGAAGTTTTGTTATTTTCTTTAGAAGAATCTTGTTTTGCAACATCTTTTTTCTCCACTTCACGCATGTTTTCCAAATTGCGTTGTTCAAGGAAATAGTTAACATCACCCAAGTATTCTTTAATTTTTTGGTCTTTAAATTCGTAAACTAAATTAGACATTCCTTGAAGAAAATCCCTATCGTGAGATACCAATAAAAGCGTGCCTTCGTATTTTTGTAATGCGGCTTTAAGTACGTTTTTGGATTTAATATCCAAGTGATTCGTAGGCTCATCCATTACCAAAACATTAATCGGCTGCAACAATAATTTACATAAAGCCAATCGGTTTCTTTCTCCTCCAGAAAGTACTTTCACTTTTTTCTCCACATCATCACCACGGAATAAAAAGGAACCCAACATATCGCGAACTTTAGATCGATTGGTGTCATTGGCAGCGTTTTCCATGGTTTGAAGCAACGTGATTTCTCCATCTAAATATTCCGCTTGATTTTGAGCAAAATAACCCACTTGCACATTATGACCCAATTTGATCGCACCTTGAAATTCAAACTCATTTACTATTGCTTTAATAAATGTGGACTTTCCTTGACCATTTTGTCCGACAAAAGCTATTTTACTTCCGCGTTCAACCAATAGAGAAATGTCTTTTAAAATAGTTTTATCACCATAACTCTTAGTTACTTTTTCAGCTTCAATAACTACTTTTCCGGGAACTTTTGATACTGGAAAAGAAATATTCATAACCGAATTATCATCCTCATCCACTTCAATTCGTTCTACTTTATCTAGCTTTTTGATCAGGGATTGTGCCATCGAAGCTTTGGAAGCTTTAGCACGAAACTTCTCAATTAGTTTCTCTGTTTCTTCAATTTTCTTGGCCTGATTTTTTTGGGTTGCCAATTGTTTCTCGCGAATTTCATGACGCAATTCTAGATATTCAGAATATGGTTTATTGAAATCGTAAGCTTTTCCAAGAGAAATTTCGATGGTTCTATTCGTTACATTATCCAGAAACATTTTATCGTGTGATACAATTACCACTACTCCAGGATAATTTCTCAAGAAGCTTTCTAACCAAATAATACTTTCAATATCCAGGTGATTCGTAGGTTCATCAAGAAGTAAAACATCATTAGCTTGTAATAACAGTTTGGCCAATTCAATTCTCATTCTCCAACCACCAGAAAAAGTTTCCGTTTGATTATTGAAATCTTCTCTTTTAAATCCTAATCCAAGTAGAATTTTTTCAGTGTCACCTACATAATTATAACCGCCTAATAATTCAAATCGATGTGTAAAATCGGATAGATCTTCAATGATTTGGCTGTATTCATCACTTTCATAATCGGTTCTGGTTACCAACAGATGGTTAATTTGCTCCAGCTTTTTCTCAACAATTTTAATTTCTGTAAATGCCTCATAGGCTTCTTCCAAAACGGTTCTTCCTTGTTCAAAATCTATATCTTGACGAAGAAAACCTAACCTCACTTCTTTTTCTTGTGAAATCACACCAGAATCGGGAGCAAAATCTCTAGCTAATATTTTTAACATGGTCGATTTTCCAGCGCCATTTTTCCCTACCAGACCCACTCGGTCACCAGCACCCAAACGAAAGGTCACTTCTTCAAATAAATAGGTACCTCCAAAAGAAACTGATAAGTTATGAATATTAAGCATTAATTAAGATTTTATTAAAATTGTATGATTAAATTTGCACACCGAAAGTGGTAATTTAAAATTTTTTGCAAATGTTAAAAAAAGGATCCAAATTAAATAGTATTTTAACAGGAAGTTGTCCTAAATGTCAAAATGAAAGCATGTATAAGGAAAAAAACATGTTTAAATTGACTAAAATATTATCAATGAATGAGTATTGTGGACACTGTGGATTGAAATACCAAATTGAACCTTCCTTTTTTTACGGCGCAATGTATGTAAGTTACGCTTTGAATGTAGCAATGGGTGTTGCTGCTTTTATAATATCTTATGTGTTTTTTAATTCTAGTATGAAGCAAGCTTTTATTGCAATTATTATTTCTATGATAGTTGCTTTCCCTTATGTAATGAGATTGTCTAGAAATATTTATATCAATATGTTTGTGAATTACGACGAGGATTTTAAACAATAACTACATTTTCTTTTCATATCGTTGGATATCAATTGCTGTGTCAAGGGGTTTTTGATTTTTAATTGATTCAAATAAGGCGATTGCCATCGAAGGTCCTAACATTACGCCTCGAGTACCAAGTCCGTTTAATATATGCAATCGAGGAAATTTAGGATGAGTTCCCACAAGTGGTTTTCTATCTCTCACGGTTGGTCTTACACCCGCAAAATGATCTATTATCTCAAATTCGCAATTTAATATTTCGTGAATTCTATCTAGAAGTTCTTTTTTC
>CALPNL020000028.1 GCA_943324925.2 Chitinophaga pinensis
AATCATTGCTGAAAAAGCATAATTTCTAAATTCATACTATTAAATCCCGATGAAAGTCGGGATTTTTTTTTAATCTGAATTTATTTCAGATTCTTAATTTAATTGTATAATGCATCTCATAATAGATGGTGAATTAAATCCAGCATAAATGAAATACGCTAGACTTACTAAAGAACAATTTGAAGAAATGAATGCTGAATTCAGCAACTTTCTTGCAACCCAAGCTATCGATAAAGCGGAATGGGATCAAATAAAAATTCAAAAACCCGAAATAGCTGAACAAGAATTGGACGTTTTCTCTGATTTAGTTTGGGAAGGAGTGCTTTCTAAAACCGAATTTTTAGAGCATTTTTCAAAAAACCATATTTTTCTTTTCCAATGTTTTGATACTCATGTGAAGTCTATTGTTTTAAAATCATTAGTTCCAGAAGTTGATTTTTTGACTAAAGATGGATTACATTGGTTGAGCGATAATCTATTTACCGAAACTATTGAAATGAAAATTGGTAATAAAAAATTTACTGAAGATAGAAACCAGTCTCTTTTCGAGTTAATTCAACAAGGTGCTTTCCTTAGTGACGGACAATTATTTAAACAAATAAATACCATAATTGAGTCATAAATTTATAGAATATCTTCGGTTCATTAATTAAACTTTGTAACTTTGAACCGAGTTAACTTTGTCACTTTGTTAAATGGATATTCAAAATACAATTCAAATTTTAAGAGAAGAACTAAACCAACACAACCATAATTACTATGTGTTGGATCAGCCTACGATTTCCGATTTAGAATTTGATGTTAAGCTAAAGCAACTTCAAGATTTAGAAACACAATACCCAGATTTTTTTGATGAAAATTCTCCAACACAAAGAGTGGGAGGAACTGTAACCAAGAACTTTGCAACTGTTACGCACGATTATAGAATGTATTCTTTGGATAATTCCTATTCTAAAGAAGATCTAGTAGAATGGGAAAACAGAATCCAAAAAGTGCTTGGTAATGTGCCTTTGGAATACGTTTGTGAGCTTAAATATGATGGAGCATCGATAAGTATTACCTATGAAAATGGAAAATTAAAACGGGCTGTAACTCGTGGTGATGGTTTTCAAGGAGACGATGTGACCAATAACATAAAAACTATAAAATCAATTCCTTTGCAATTAAAAGGAAATTACCCTGATAAATTTGATATTCGTGGAGAAATAATACTCCCATTTGCTGGATTTGAAAAAATGAATCAGGAGTTGATAGATATTGGAGAGACTCCCTATTCTAATCCAAGAAATACCGCTTCTGGTAGCTTAAAATTACAAGACAGTTCTGAAGTCTCAAAGCGTCCATTAGATTGCTTGCTGTATTTTATTATAGGTCAAAATTTACCGATTTCTTCTCAAATTGAAAGTTTGGAAAGTGCAAGATCCTGGGGTTTTAAAGTGCCTAACGAAACTAGATTGGCAAAAAGCTTAAACCAGGTTTTTCAATTTATTGATTTTTGGGATGAACACCGACATAAATTACCATACGAAACAGATGGCGTGGTGGTAAAAGTAAATCAATTTCAACATCAAGAAGAGCTGGGTTATACTGCTAAATCACCTCGATGGGCTATGGCTTATAAGTTTAAATCAGAACAAGTTTCAACACGATTAAATTCTATTTCCTACCAAGTGGGAAGAACAGGAGCTATTACGCCAGTTGCTAATTTAGAACCCGTGCAATTAGCGGGAACTATTGTAAAGCGGGCTTCATTACACAACGCAGATCAAATTGAAAAATTAGATATTCGAATTGGTGATTCAGTATTTGTAGAAAAAGGGGGTGAAATTATCCCTAAAATTATTGCTGTAGATAGTAGTAAACGTCCTTTAAATACAGCTCCTACCATATACATTGCACATTGCCCTGAATGTCAAACGGAATTGGTTCGCCTAGAAGGTGAAGCAAATCATTATTGTCCAAATTTTTATGGTTGTCCTCCTCAAATTATTGGAAGAATCCAACATTTTATATCTAGGAAAGCTATGGATATTGAAGGTTTAGGAGGAGAAACAGTTACATTGTTATTTAATAACGGATTGGTAAATAACTATGCCGATTTGTATAATCTGACCGTAGAGCAAATATTACCACTAGAACGAATGGCTCAAAAGTCGGCTGAGAATTTGATTAATGGCGTTTTAAATTCAAAAAAGGTTCCTTTTGAAAATGTACTTTTCGCTCTTGGAATTCGATTTGTAGGTGAAACTGTTGCTAAGAAATTGGCCAAACATTATAAAAATATCGACGCCTTAAGTAAAGCTACTTTTATGGATTTGGTTTTAGTTGACGAAATTGGAGATAGAATTGCACAAAGTGTGATTGATTTTTTCGAAAATGCTTCAAATCAAGCTATCATTTCAGAATTGAAACTTCAAGGAGTACAATTTGAAATAGTTGAAAAAATAAATCCAAATGCTACCAATAAATTAGAAGGGAAAACATTTGTTGTTTCTGGGGTATTTGAAAAATTCTCCCGTGATGATTTGAAAAATTCAATAGAAGATAATGGGGGAAAGGTAGGTAGCTCAATTTCTGCTAAAACCCATTTTGTAGTTGCTGGAGATAATATGGGACCTGCAAAACTTGAAAAAGCAAATTCTTTGAAGATCCCTATTATTAGCGAAGATGATTATATTGAAATGTTGAAATAACTACTTTTAGATGATAATACTTCTTCCGATATGAGATTTAGATTTATCATTATCAAAATAGAAGTCGATTCTACCCATGTTAATTCCGTAACATCCCGCTTGATTTACAATCACTTCTTTACCTTCACTATTTTTTAGAACAGTCGGTTTATCCAGAAAGGTGTGAGTATGACCTCCGATAATAAGATCGATATCTTTAGTTAAAGTAGCCAATTTCACGTCAGAAATTTTGTCTTGCTCCTCTTTGTATTTGTAACCCAAGTGGGATAGACAAATAACAAGATCGCATTTTTGCTCCTGTTTTAAAATACGAGATAGGTCTTGAGCAATTTCAACAGGATTTAAATACTTGGTTTCTTTGTAGTTTTTGCGATCTACAAGTCCTGATAATTCAATTCCAAGCCCAAAAACTCCTACTTTTATTCCGTTCTTATTAAATATCTTGTATTGTTTTGTTTTTCCTTGTAATACCGTATTGTTGAAGTCATAGTTTGAAGTCACAAAATCGAAAGTAGCATGGTGCATTTGGGAGTAAAAACCTTCAATGCCATTGTCAAAATCATGATTTCCCATGGTTCCTAGGTCGTATTTCATCATGCTCATTAATTTCAACTCAAGCTCTCCACCATAATAATTAAAATAAGGCGTTCCTTGAAAAATATCACCTGCATCTAATAATAATAAATTTGGATTTTCTTGCCTGATGTTTTCAATTATTGCCGCTCTTCTAGACACACCACCCATATTTGCATTTCTAGGGTGATCTGCTGGAAATGGATCTATATAACTGTGAACATCATTAGTATGAAGTATCGTTAAATGTTTTGTATCAGAAGATTTAAAACTACTAAATGATAATCCTAATCCTGCTATTGCTGTTGTTGCAGCTGTTTTTTGAATAAATTCTCTTCTTTTCATTGTCGTTTAAGGTGTTTCAAATAGTTATTCTAAAATGATTCTTTGGTCTCTTGATGATGTTATAGTCTTCGTCTCTTTAAAATAATCCATCAAGATGTTTCTCAACTTATAATTAATATCATAAATTTCAACTCCTTTTTTAAAGAATTCCATTTTGTCACCTCCATTGGAAAGATAATCTGAAGTGATCACATAATATATTTTGTTGAAATCCAAAGGCTTTCCTTGAACTGATATTTTTATTGGTTGATTAGTTTTGGAAATTGTAAATTGTATACCTGATAATGGATGTGGTTTATTTTCAGCAATAAAATAAATTAGCATTTCTAAAATTTGTTCTCCTTTTAAACCAACCACAACAGAGGTATTTTCAAATGGCATAATCTCAAAGGCTGTTTTTAAAGTGACATTTCCTTTTGAAATAATTGATCTAATTCCACCATTATTCAATAAGCAGATATCAAGTTGTTTATTTTCTCTAGCACTAAAAATGGAGTTCCCTCTTTGTAAAGTAATATCAGCCAATAGATTACCAATAGTTGTTTGGTATTTTCCAGATTTATCTAAGGTTTCTGGAGCGTATGAAATAGGGGTATTTAAATCGGAGTCAATGTGTTCACGATAGGGTTTTATAAAGGAATCAATGGCAACGTTGCTATTGTATTTATCGGTTATGCCAAAATCTTTGGCTTCAATTTTGGTGACATGATATTTTTGTTCAGCACAAGAAAATAATAGAAAAAATGTTAAGATTAAACCAAAATATCTTAAAACAACATTATACTTTTTTAGATTTACCATCGGAAATGCAACTAATTTAATTAAATTTGTAATTAAGTAAAAGTACTATGTTTTTGAATACAATTAAGAATTTTTTATTAAAAAATAAGACTAGCAAATTGTTGTCAAACACGAATATAAGTCAGTCAGAAGGCTTGATTAAAAGTGTGGGTGTTATTTATGATGGAAACTTAATTATAGAAATTGAAAACTTAGTTTACGAATTATTTAAACAAGGAATTGAAGAAGATAAGATTAAAGTATTGATTTTTAAAGATAAAATAAACAATAAAGAAGTTTCAAAGTTTGATGTCATTTCCTATAATGATATCAATTGGTCGGGTGCAATCGAAAACCAAAAAGCGGAATTATTTTTAAACACCCAATTCGATTTACTTATAAATTATCATGATTTTGAAAAATCCCCATTAGTTTATTTATCTTATTTATCAAAAGCTAATTTTAAAGTTGGTTTTACCTCTTCGGATAAAAAAATAAATCAATTTATGATCAATACAAACCCTAATAATTATCAACTTTTTTTTGAGGAATTATTTAAGTATTTAAAAATATTAAACAAAATATAAAATCAATCGTATGAATTCATTAATAGGAACAGGTGTAGCCCTTGTAACCCCATTTAAAAAAGATTTTTCTGTAGATGTTGAAGCATTAACCAGAATTGTAAATTTTCAAATTGATAATGGAATTAATTATCTTGTAATTCTTGGAACCACTGCAGAAAATGCTACATTATCGCAAGAAGAAAAAGAGTTGGTCATCCAAACAGTAGTCTCAACAAACAATGGTCGTTTGCCGCTTGTTTTGGGTGTTGGAGGTAATAACACTCACAAAATTATTGAAGAATTGAAAAGCCGAGATTTTTCTGATTTTGTGGCTATTTTATCAGTTTCGCCCTATTATAATAAACCTACTCAAGAGGGAATTTACCAACATTTTAAAGCGATTGCAACTGCTTCACCAGTTCCAGTAATACTCTACAATGTACCAGGAAGAACCGGTAGCAACATGTTGCCTTCAACGGTGCTAAGACTTGCTCATGATTTTAAAAATATTGTTGCAATCAAAGAAGCTGCTGGCGATCTTGTTCAAGCGATGAGTATAATTAAAGACAAACCTAAAGATTTTCTTGTTATTTCGGGTGATGATATGATTGCTTTGTCAATGGTTTTAGCCGGAGGAAGCGGTGTAATTTCTGTTATTGGTCAAGGCTTTCCAAAACAATTCTCAGAATTAATTCGCTTGGGATTAGATAAAAAAGTTGATGAAGCCTTTAAGCTTCATTATCAATTAGCGGACAGTATTGATATGATTTTCGAACAAGGTAATCCCGGTGGAATTAAAGAAGTGTTGAAATCATTAAAGATTTCCGACAATTGCTTGCGTTTGCCACTAGTAAATGTAAATACAGATTTGGCCAACAGAATTGATTTATTTGTTCAAAAAAATAAATAAATTTAGAGTAATTATTGCCTTTATTATTAATAGAAAAAATATTTTGTAGTCGCTAAATTAATAACTAAATTTGCAGTTCGTTTTTTATGATGATATCATCATAGAAATTGCAGAAACCTAAATAAAAAATGAAGAAATACATCTATATAGTTTTAATAATTTTCGGTTTTTCGTCTTGTAGCGAATATCAAAAAGCCATAAAATCGGAAGATCTTACGGTGAAATTTGATCAAGCATCAAAACAATATGAAAAAGGAAATTATTATAAAGCTTTAACTCTTTTTGAGCAAATGGCTCCTTCATTCAGAGGAAAGCCTCAGGCAGAAAAGATGTTTTATATGTTTTCACAATCGTATTACAAAACCAAACAATATTATTTATCTGGTTATCAGTTCGAAAGTTTTGCTGCAGGATATCCTAAAAGTGACAAAATCGAAGAAGCCTCTTTTTTAGGAGCCAAAAGTTATTCAATGCTATCTCCAGTTTATAGCTTAGATCAGACAGATACTGATAAGGCGATTGAAAAATTACAATCTTTTATAGACGCTTTTCCAAATTCAATTTATTTGCCGGAAGCCAATGCAACGGTTAAAGTTTTAAGAGAAAAAATGGAGAAAAAAGCATATGAAAATGCTTATGGCTACAATAAAATTTCAGATTTTAAATCCGCAATTATAGCCCTAGATAATTTTATCATTGATTATCCTGGTACTCCTTACAAAGAAAAAGCATTGTATTATAAATTGGATTCAGCATATCAATTGGCAATTAATAGTATTCCAGCTAAAATGGAAGAGCGTTTAAATGCAGCTAAAACTGCTCATCACAATTTAATAAAATTCAATTCTAGTACAGAATTTAAACAAAAAGCCGATGATATGTTGGCTAGAATTAATACAGATTTAAAACAATTTTCAAAATAATTAGAAAGTCATGGATTTAAAAAAGACGAATGCTCCAGTAAATACAATTACTTACAATAAAAGTAAGATTGAAGAGCCAACAGGTAATGTATATGAAGCAATTACCATTATGGCTAAAAGAGCGAATCAAATTAACTCTGAAATTAAAAAAGAATTGACTGAAAAGTTGGAGGAGTTTGCAACTTACAATGACAGTTTAGAAGAAGTTTTCGAAAATAAAGAACAAATTGAAGTTTCTAAATTTTACGAAAAATTACCTAAACCTCATGCGTTAGCGGTTCAAGAGTGGTTGGATGATAAAATCTACTACAGAGAAACAAATAAATAAAATACCATGTCAGTTTTAAGTGGTAAAAAAATAGTACTAGGAATTTCTGGTGGAATTGCTGCTTATAAAACTGCTTCATTAGTTCGATTATTCATAAAAGCAGGTGCACATGTCCAAGTGATAATGACACCTGCTTCTAAGGATTTTATAACTCCGTTAACTTTATCAACGTTGTCAAAAAGGCCCGTTTTTTCTAGCTTTTACAAAGAAGAGGAAACGTTAGACTCCGAAGTTGATAATCCAAATCAAAACTTAGAATGGAACAATCACGTTGAAATTGGTCTTTGGGCTGATTTTATGATAATTGCTCCTGCTACTGCAAATACCTTGTCTAAAATGGCAAATGGAATTTGTGATAATTTGCTTATTGCCACTTATTTATCTGCTAAATGTCCAGTATTTTTTGCGCCAGCAATGGATCTGGACATGTACAAACATCCTTCAACAATTGAGAGTTTTAATAAACTTAAATCTTTTGGAAACACCATTATTCCTGCAGAATCCGGAGAATTAGCAAGTGGCCTTTCAGGCGAAGGCAGAATGGCAGAACCAGAAAATATTCTCGCATTTATAGAAAATAAATTGAAATCGGAACTTCCTTTAAAAGGAAAGAAAATAGTTATTACCGCTGGTCCAACTTACGAAGCGATAGATCCTGTTCGATTCATTGGAAATCATTCCTCGGGTAAAATGGGTTACGATTTAGCTTTAAGTGCTGCTAATTATGGCGCTTCGGTGATATTAATTTCGGGACCAACTCATTTAACAATCAATCATGAATCCGTTCAGTTAATTAAAATAAATTCGGCCGAAGAAATGTACTTTCAGTGTCATAAATATTTTAATACTTCCGATGTTTTTATTGGAGCTGCCGCTGTAGCGGATTACAAACCTAAAAATCCATCAGTTCATAAAATAAAAAAGAACGAAGAATCGTTTGTTATTGAATTGGAAAAAACACAAGACATCTTAGAATCATTAGGTAATAGTAAAGAAAATCAATTATTAATTGGTTTTGCGCTTGAAACAGAAAATGAAATAGAAAATGCAAAGCTTAAAATTCAGAAAAAAAACTTAGATTTGATAGTTTTAAATTCTTTACAAGATAAAGGAGCAGGTTTTGGGGTAACAACTAATAAAGTAACTTTAATAGATAGAAATTTTAATATATTCCCAAAGGAATTAAAATCTAAAGAAGAAGTTGCAAACGATATTTTAATTAAAATAATTGCTCATTATGAAGCTTAAATTATATAGTTTATTTCTATTATTTTTTTTTGGATTTGTTCATGCCCAACAGTTAAATTGTACAGTAAATGTTAATGCTGATCAGATCACACTGACTAACAAACAAATTTTTAATACATTAGAAAAGTCCCTTTCTGATTTTATTAATAAAACAGATTGGACTGGAATATCTTATAAGCAAGAGGAAAAAATCAATTGTTCAATGTATATTACAGTGACTACTTATGATTCGAATCAGTTTACAGCCACCATTCAAGTGCAATCTTCGCGACCAATTTACAATTCAACATATTCTTCACCAATATTGAATTTTAATGACAAGGATTTTTCATTTAAATACAATGAGTTTGAGAATTTAAATTTTAATCCTACCAATTTTGAATCTAATTTAGTTTCTGTTATTTCCTTTTATAGTTTTGTTATTATTGGAATGGATGCTGATACCTTTTCAAAACAAGGAGGTAGTAAATATTTAGAAACTGCTCAAGACGTTGCTAATGTAGCAGTAACTGGTGGATATAAAGGGTGGGGACAAGCTGATGGAAATCAAAATCGATTTTTCTTAATTAACGACATGCTATCAAGTACTTTCTTTTCATTTAGAGAAGCGTTATATGAATATCATTTTGAGGGGCTGGACAATATGCATAACGATTTAAAATCAGCAAAACTTAAAATTAAAGATGCCATTTCAACACTTGGTAAAATTAATGATACTCGACCAAATGCTTTTATTACCAGAGTTTTTTTTGACGCTAAATCTGATGAAATTGTTTCCGTTTTTTCTGCAGGACCCTCAATAGATACTAAAGAATTAATAGGAAAATTGAATACTATTTCGCCGATTAATTCATCTAAATGGGCAGAAATTAAGTATTAATATATTCAAAATTAATAAATAGTAATCTCAATGCTGGCTTCACTTTCGATAAGTAATTTTGCTTTAATTGATAAATTAGGAATTGATTTTTCTGATGGTTTTTCAATTATTACTGGTGAAACTGGGGCCGGAAAATCGATATTACTTGGTGCTTTAGGATTAGTATTAGGAAAAAGAGCTGATTTAACATCACTAAAAAACAAAGAGGAAAAATGTGTTATCGAAGCGCATTTTAATATTGCAAACTATAATCTCCAACCTTTTTTTGAATCGAATGATTTGGATTATGAAGAAGAAACAATAATCCGTAGAGAAATATTGCCTTCTGGTAAATCCAGAGCTTTTATAAATGACAGTCCGGTAAATCTTCAGGAATTACAAGAGCTAAGTGTATTTCTAATTGATATTCATTCCCAACATCAAACTCAAGAACTTTCCGAAGCGCTTTTCCAATTTCAAATAATTGATGCAGTTGCTGAAAATCAAGAAAATATCAATCAGTATTCAGCAATTTTAAATTCATATAAAAAGGATAAATCACAACTTACAGCGCTAAATACCAAATTACACACACTATTAAAAGAGCAAGATTATAATACTTTTTTATTAGATGAATTGTTATCGGCTAAGTTGAAAGTGAATGAACAAGAGGAATTAGAGCAAGTATATGAGCAACTAAATAATGTTGAATTCATTAAGGAGAATCTTGATAAATCAATGGCTCTAGCCAATGAAGAACAGTTTGGAGTTCTACAAAATTTGAAGGAAATCAAAATTGCTTTACAGAAAACAATATCATTTTCGCCAGAATACCAATTGTTTTTTGAAAGAATTAGTAGTGTAACAATTGAATTTGATGATATTATAAATGATTTAAGTCAGCATGCTGAAAATTTATTTCACGATCCTGAAAGTTTAGAATTGGTGAATCAAAAGTTACAAAACATTTATAATTTACAAAAGAAACACCAAGTAAATTCCGTTGCTGAACTTATAGAAATTCAAAATGATTTGGACAATAAAGTGGTTTCTGTTGTAGAATTAGAATTTGAGATTAATAAATTAGTCACTAAAATTCAAGAAGCAACATCTGAGTTAGATTCTTTAGCGCTTTTAATTCGTACAAATAGATTGAAAGCAGTTCCAGTATTATCTGAGAAATTGATATTCATTTTAGGACAATTAGGAATGCCTAATGTGCGTTTTAATATGGAATTAAAAGAGACAGATCACTATTTTACAAATGGTAAAGATGAATTGCAATTTTTGTTTTCTGCCAACAAAGGTTCTGATTTCGGTTTGTTAAAAAAGGTACCTTCAGGCGGTGAATTATCAAGAATAATGCTTGCTGTAAAAGCAATATTGGCACAATATTCTAGTTTGTCAACTATTATATTTGATGAAATAGATACTGGTGTTTCAGGAGAAATTGCTAATAAAATGGCTGCTATCATGAAGGACATGAGTGGCAAAATGCAGGTTTTTTCAATTACGCATTTACCACAAATTGCCGCTAAAGGAAAAACGCATTACAAAGTTTTTAAATCAATTCAAGGAGATACAACTGTTTCAGAATTAAAATTGCTGTCACTTGAAGAAAGAATTGTGGAAATTGCAGAAATGTTATCTGGTAAAGACATTTCTGATTCTGCTTTAAATCACGCAAAAGCCTTATTAAATTAATTATTTTTTTAATTTTGCAATGCAATCAAAACAACGACTATTATTAATTTGAATAAAATAAAGAAATGATTATAGAACCAAGAATGAGAGGGTTTATTTGCTTAACAGCGCACCCAAAAGGATGTGAGCAAAGTGTAAAAAATCAAATAAACTATGTTAAATCAAAAGGAACAATTGACGGAGCCAAAAAAGTATTAGTTATTGGCGCTTCTACAGGTTTTGGATTGGCATCAAGAATCACCAGTGCTTTTGGTTCTAATGCTTCTACAATTGGTGTATTTTTTGAAAAACCACCTACAGAGGGAAAAACAGCTTCTCCAGGTTGGTATAATTCTGCTGCTTTTGAAAAATTAGCTGATGAATCTGGTTTGTATGCCAAAAGTATTAATGGTGACGCTTTTTCAAATGAAATAAAACAGCAAACTATTGAATTAATTAAAGCCGATTTAGGTCAAATAGATTTAGTGATATATAGTTTGGCTTCTCCAGTGAGGTTAAATCCAAATACTGGAATTCTTCACCGTTCTGTTTTAAAACCAATTGGAAATACATTTACAAATAAAACGGTTGATTTTCATACAGGTAATGTTTCAGAAGTTTCAATAGAACCTGCTAATCAGGAAGATATAGATAATACTGTGGTTGTTATGGGTGGTGAAGATTGGCAAATGTGGATGAATGCTTTGAATCAGGCCGGTGTGTTAGCAAAAAATGCCCTGACTTTAGCTTATTCATACATCGGGCCAGAAGTTACTGAAGCAGTATACAGAAAAGGAACGATTGGTCGTGCAAAAGATCATTTAGAAGCTACTGCATTTGAAATCACTAAACAATTAGAAAGTGTCAACTGTAAAGCTTATGTTTCGGTAAATAAGGCATTAGTGACTCAAGCAAGTTCAGCAATTCCAGTGATTCCATTGTATATTTCTTTATTATATAAAATAATGAAAGAAGAAGGAATACATGAAGGTTGTATCGAACAAATTCAACGTTTATTTCAAAATAGATTGTATACAGGTTCTGAGATTCCAACTGATGAGAAAGGAAGAATTAGAATTGATGATTGGGAAATGAGAGACGATATCCAAGAAAAAGTAGCTAAGTTGTGGGAAGAAGCTACAACGGAATTATTACCAAGTATTGGAGATTTAAATGGGTATACAAGCGATTTTCATAATTTATTTGGTTTTGGATTTGATGGGGTAGATTATCAAGCTGATACTAATGAAATGGTTGGTATTTCAAGTATTTCCTAATTACAATTAATATAATATGCCACAAATACAAAGGTTGAGATGTATCCTTTGAATTTGTGGTTTTTTAATTTTTGAACACAATTGTAATTGATTATCGTTATTAGAATTATATTTGTTAACAATTAAAATAAACAACCAAGATAAAAATGTATTTTTCAATAATTATTCCTGTTTATAATCGTCCAGACGAGATTAAAGAGCTTTTAGATAGTTTAATTCAAACAGACTATAAAGAAGATTTTGAGGTAGTGATTGTTGAGGACGGTTCAAGTTTGACTTGTGAAAATGTAATTGATACATTTAATAATAAATTAAACATAGTTTATTTTACAAAAGAGAATACTGGTCCCGGAGATTCTAGGAATTTTGCTATGAAGAAAGCAAAAGGGGAGTATTTTTTAATTTTCGATTCCGATTGTATTATTCCTAATAACTATTTATCAGAAGTATCAAAACAATTAAAAAACGAATATGTTGATTGTTTTGGTGGTCCCGATCGAGCGATGGCTAGTTTTTCAAACATTCAAAAAGCGATAGACTTCACTATGACTTCCTTTTTGACTACAGGTGGAATTCGCGGTGGATCTGAAAAAATTGATCGCTTTCAGCCACGTAGTTTTAATATGGGATTGTCTAAAAAAGCATTCGAAATTTCGAATGGATTTGGTAATATACATCCTGGTGAAGATCCAGATTTATCTATAAGATTGTGGAAATTAGGTTTTGATACAAAGTTATTTTCAGATGCATTTGTATACCATAAAAGAAGAATTGATTGGGATAAATTTTATCTTCAGGTCAATAAATTTGGTAAAGCAAGACCAATTTTGAATAGTTGGTATCCAGAATACAATAAGATAACTTACTTTTTACCTTCTGTTTTTATCATTGGATTTTATTTTTCAATATTCTTATTGATCTTCGCTCAAGATTCACTTCTTAAATTATACTTTATCTATTTTCTAATTTTATTTTTGGTTTCAACCTATAAATCAAAAAACTTTATTGTTGGTTATTTTTCAGTTAAAGCAGCATGGAAACAGTTTTCAGGTTACGGTTTTGGGTTTTTAGAATCCTATTATAAAATCATTGTTTTAAAACAGCAGCCAGAACAAGCTTTTCCTGAATTATTCTATAAGAAATGACAAAAATAATTGGATTAACTGGAGGAATAGGTAGTGGTAAAACAACTATTGCGAATCATTTAAAATCGCTGGGAATTCCCGTTTATAATTCTGATGAGCAGGCAAAGAAGGTCCTATATTTACCTGAAACTATAAAATCTTTAAAAGCAACTTTTGGTAATGGTATTTTTACTGATGATATACTTGACAAGGATAAACTATCCAATCGCGTTTTTAATAATCCGGGAGATTTAAAATTACTTAATGAAATTATTCATCCAGCAGTTAAAACTGATTTCAATAAATGGCTTTTAGTAAATAAAAATTCGCCACTAGTAATTAAAGAAGCAGCAATATTATTTGAAAGTGGAAGTTATAAAGATTGCGATGCTATAATTACCATTACTGCACCGCAAGATATTAGAATTCAAAGAGTAATTGCAAGAGATCATCTAACATATGAAAAGGTAATTTCGAGAATAAATAATCAATGGACAGATGAGATGCGAAAAAACAATAGTGATTATGTTATTGAAAATCAAGATATTGAAAAAGCGTGTGCACAAACAGAAGATTATATTAAAATTTTATTAAATTACTAAAAAAAGCTTAAATTGTTAATGTTTGGTTAATATATTAATAGAATAAATGTTAAAATATTAAATTTGATTGATGAATAAATTATTTTTCCGATTATTAATTGTCTTAATGAGTTTATCCCTAATTGGGATAATATTAGTTCAAGTTTATTGGTTTAATTCTTCCTTTCAGAATAATGATGAGCAATTTCGTTTTCACGTTCAGCAAGCGATTGTAAATGTTTCAAATAAATTACAAAAAAGAGAAGCATACAGTTTTTATGATAAATACAATCGATTTAAGGATAGTACCGGAAAAGCGCCACAAAAGAAAGATTTATTAGAGTTTTATTATGTTCAAAAGAATACTCAAACTAATGAAACAATTATTTATTCTAACAGTATAATTGCGGAAGATTATTCAATTTCATCTTCTATTTTTAATAAAAAGGTTGATAGTTTTAAACTAAAGAGCTTTTCTACTAAAAGAACTACTGAAATTTACAATAATAATAAAATTGATAACTCGTCTGTTCAAAATAGTATTATACCAGATTCTAAAGTTCAAAAATCAGGAAGCTTAGATCTATTAGATAATGCACAGTTTGAGATTTTCTTTAAAGATATTGCTTCAACAATGCCTATTCAAGAAAGAGTTTCCAACGACGCCCTTCAAAAATTATTGTTGAATGAGTTGGATGAGTTTGGTATTAAAACACCTTTTGAGTATGGAATATATAGTAATGGTTTAGCTACTAAAATTAAGTCTGAAAAGTTTAATTACGATAAACACAATACATATTCAATTCCTGTATTCTCGGATAATGAAGGTACAAGTTCTTATCAATTATTGGTTAGTTTCCCACATAAAAAGACTTTTTTATTTTCGGAATTATTAGGAATTACTGTATTATCAATAATTTTTACTTTAATAATAATTATTGCTTATTCTAGTGCTTTAAATCAATTGATACGTCAAAGACAAATTTCTGAAATCAAAACAGATTTCATAAATAATATGACGCATGAATTTAAAACACCAATTGCAACTATTAATTTGGCTTTGGATGCGATTAAAAATCCAAAGATAATTGACGATAAAGAAAAAGTCCAGCGCTATCTACAAATGA